>JAKSBO010000582.1 GCA_022361095.1 Desulfobacterales bacterium
CCTCCGGGTTCAAAGAAGCTTCAGCCGAACTCGATGACGGAAGTATTTTGCAAGAAGTTTTGCTGGCAGCGGCTGGTGACATGCCGATATTGGGTCCTAACTGCTACGGATTTATGAAAGCCGAATCAGGGGTCCACCGCCTGGTCAGGATCTCTCCGTTCAACGCCGGGGGCAAGCGACAGACCTCTTTTGCTGCCGTCTTTGTCTATCCGGAGATTAAGGATGAAATCAATATTGACATTGATGAAGGGGATCTGCGCATTGATGTGTACCGGGCCAGCGGGGCCGGCGGCCAGCACGTGAATAAAACCAGTTCAGCCGTGCGTATCACCCATGCGCCCACGGGCGTCGTGGTCCAGTGTCAGCAGGAATCTTCCCAGCACCGGAACCGGGAGATTGCCATGAAAGTTCTTAAATCCCGGCTCTACCAGATAGAAAAACAGAAGCAGGAGCAAAAAAGGCAAAGCCTGCATGACGGCAAGGATGACAATGCCTGGGGCAGCCAGATTCGCTCCTATGTGCTGCACCCCTACAGAATGGTTAAGGACCATCGTATTGACCTTGAGGTGGGGGATGTGGACCGGGTGCTGAACGGAGATCTTGATCCGTTTATTGAGGGGGTCTTAATGTCCGGTTCCCTGAATAATTAGTGTTTAAATTTCTTATGCCCATAGATCCAGTGGAAATTATCCGTCGGTTTTATGATCCTGATTCAACGCTTTTTGCTGTTCTGGTGGAACACAGCAAAAAGGTGGCTGCAAAAAGTCTGGAAATCGCAAGGGGCGTTGCATACCTGAATCCGGACATGGATTTCATAGAAAAGGCGGCCATGCTCCACGACATCGGTATTTTTAAAACCAGTTCTCCCAAAATCGGGTGTACGGGTAAATATCCCTATGTGTGTCACGGATATCTTGGACGCGAACTTTTAGACGGGTTGGGCCTGCCCCGGGAATTCGGTCTTGTATCCGAACGGCATACCGGTGCCGGCATCACCCTTGAAAACATTATTGAAGCGGATTTGCCCCTTCCCCACCGGGACATGGTACCCCTTACCCTGGAAGAGAAAATCATCTGCTGCGCAGACAAATTTTATTCAAAAAGTCCGAAGAAAAGAGATCATATCATGACCCGGAAAAAGATTGAAAAGTCCCTTGCCAAGCTTAATCCGGGCCATGCAGAACGGTTTTCTGCCTGGGCCGATGAATTTGGCCTTTAGAAAGGATGTTTTATGAAAGACGTTGTCATTGTTTCAGCCTGCCGCACGGCCATCGGCGCATTTGGCGGCACATTGAAAGATCTGAACGGCGCCCGTCTTGCAAGCATTACCATGAAGGAGGCCGTCAAGCGGGCAGGGATTGATCCCGCCATTATTGATGATGTCCGTTACGGCACTTGCGTGGAGCACCATGACACCCTGAATACCGCCCGGGTGGCTGCGCTGATGGCAGGCATTCCGGATACGGTCTCTGCCGTCACCATCAACCGGGTATGCATTTCCGGCATGGAAGCGGTTTTGTCCGGGATGGCCATGATCCGGGCCGGCATGGCCGATGTGATTTTGGCCGGCGGCACCGAGCACATGTCCGGTGTTCCCTATGCCGTACCCAAAGCGCGCTGGGGATGCCGTCTCCAGGACACCGGTTTTGAGGATGCCCTGATCCATTCTCTGCATTGCGGTTCCTCTCTTTTGCCCTTTGATGAAACCTCTCCTGTGGATACCTCCAGGGCGCCTGCCGCCGATTTCCTGGGCCGGCCCTATATCATGGGCCACACGGCAGAGTTCGTTGCCCAGCTTCTGGACATCAGCAGGGCCGAGATGGACGAGGTGGCCCTTCGGTCCCATAACAATGCGGAACGGGCCACCAATGACGGGAGCTTTGCCGATGAAATTGTGCCCGTTGAAGTGCCCCGGCGCAAAAAAGACCCTGTCATATTTGATAAAGACGAACATTTCAGGCCCGGTATCACCCTGGAAAATCTTGCCGCCTTGCCCCCGGCATTCGTCCCCGAAATTGGGAAGGTCACTGCGGGTAATGCTTCGGGCATCAATGACGGTGCCACCGGCATGGTGATCATGTCCGCCGACAAGGCCAAAGCATTGGGCGTTACCCCCCTGGCAAAGATCAAGGCGACGGGCATGGGCGCCTGCCACCCTTCTGTCATGGGGCTTTCTCCGGTTCCGGCGGTCAAGGATCTGATGGCAAAATCCGGAATTACCATAAAGGATTTTAACCTGATTGAGGTGAATGAGGCATTTGCCGCCCAGTACCTGGGATGTGAAAGAGAGTTGAATCTTAACCGGGAGATCACCAATATCAACGGGTCCGGCATTGGGCTGGGACACCCCATCGGGTCCACCGGCGCCCGGCTCATGACCACGTTGATCTATGCCATGAAACACAAAGACAAGGGTTTGGGACTTGCCACGCTTTGCGGGGGCGGCGGCGTATCCATGGCCTGTGCCATTGAGATGCTTTGATGTATTAAGTGCCCGAACAAAATTCCGTGGTTGGAGGAAAAGTTGCCCAGATGCAAGGCGCAAACAACGCTGGAACCGGAGCGTACTATTATACGTGAGGACGCCGCAGGTGGGCGGCGTATCGTTCAAACACAGTCTATATTTCCCCGGTTTCAAAACAGGGCATAGCCACGGCTTTGCGCAGTTCATGGGCTGATGCATTTGCGCCGCTCATCTGGATTGCCACGGTTTTGCCTTTCAACTGATCTTTGATTTTAACCGCGGCCCTCAGGCAGGCACCGCCGGCACCTTCCACCAGGTTCCGAGTGTGGTGGGCGGTCAGGGCAATACCCTGGTAAAGTTCTTCTTCGGAGAGCAGGATAAAATCTGAGAGTCCGTCCTTGTACAATGAAAACGGGATGTCATAGGCCGTGCCCGTTGCCACGCCGCCGGCAAAGGTGGTATTCGGCGCAGCCGTGATCCGTTTTTCTTTCCAGGAGCACCATGCCGCATTGGCCGCTTCGGCCTGGACCGCAATGATGTCAACCCCCGGCTTGATTGCATTGATTACGGTTATGGCTGCCGCAGCCTCACTGCCCGCACCGATGGGGATGACCAGGGTATCCAGATCCGGCACCTCCTCAAGGATTTCCAGAAATTCCGTGGCCACGCCGTTGATCAGAAAGGGTTCATTGGCAGGATGGACAAAATAGAGGCCCTGTTCTTCCACAAGCCGGGCCACTTTTTCACCGGCGGCTTCAAAGTCCCTGCCGTGTTCAATCAGGTCCGCGCCGGCATCCCTGATGCTTTGGACCTTAAGGGGATTGGAATTCTCCGGTACCACGACCACGGCCCTCTGGTTAAACATCCGGGCGCTTGTGGCCACCGAGAAGCCATGGTTTCCGGTTGAATAGGTAATTGCGCCATTGATGCCTTTTGCCGTCAGGTGGTGCATCAGGTTGATACCGCCCCGGATTTTAAAGGTCCCGGTTGGGTTCTGGTTTTCATGTTTCACATAAACCCTTGCGCCCACAAGACGGTCCAGGCCCGGATACCGGCGCAGGGGGGAGGGCGAAAGGTGGTTTTTTAGAATTGTTCTGGCAGCCATGGCATTGGCCACGCTTATCTTGCCAAGGTCACAGGTCATTTTCAGACTCCTTTTTGTCATATTTAAATATTTCCAGGGTACAGCCCAAACACGTCGGGAACCGGTGGGTTTCCCTGATTTGTCCTTGACGGTATACCAGGGAGGAATAATCAAAAACAGTAACAGGATATGTAGAATTCAGGCATAACAGATGATTGTGTTCCCTGAAATTTGAAAATAAGTAAAAGGATTTGCTTTTTGACCCGGGAAAGCGTAGACATAGAAAAGAATCTCTTATCATTTTACGATTTATTGTCCCATGAAAAAAAAGAAACGTATCAAAC
>JAKSBO010000254.1 GCA_022361095.1 Desulfobacterales bacterium
AGCTTTAGAGGGTGTAAGAATACTGGATTTAACTCGTGTCTTAGCCGGTCCATACTGTACTATGGTTTTAGCTGATTTAGGAGCTGATGTTATAAAGGTAGAAATGCCAGATAAAGGTGATGATTCCCGTCAGTTTGGACCCTATGTTAATGGAGAAAGTGCGTATTTCATGAGTATCAACAGAAACAAGAGAAGTATAACTATGAATCTTAAAAAGGAAGAGAGTAAAAAGCAGTTTCTAAAGCTAGTAGAAGAAGCTGACGTAGTTGTTGAGAACTATAGACCTGGAACAATGGAAAAATTAGGGCTAGGTTATGAGGTATTAAAAGAAATCAATCCTAAACTAATTTATGCAGCATGTTCTGGATTTGGACATTCAGGACCATATAGTAAAAGACCTGCATATGACGGAGTAATACAAGCTATGGGCGGTATTATGAGTATAACAGGCCAAAAGGGAGGAGAGCCTACAAGAGTTGGTCCTTCGGTTGGAGATATAATGGCAGGAATGTTCACATGTATAGGTATTTTATCTGCATTAAATTATAGGGCATTAACAGGAAAAGGGCAAAAAGTTGATGTTGCAATGCTGGACTGTCAAGTAGGAGTACTTGAAAATGCTTTAGCAAGATATTTTGCAACTGGAGTATCCCCAAAACCAGCAGGAAATAGACATTCATCTATAGTACCATTTGAACCATTTGACACATCAGATGGGAAAATAATGATAGCAGTAGGAAATGATAACTTGTGGAAAAAATTCTGTGGAGAAATAAACAGAGAGGATTTAGTAAATGATGAAAAATTCATAACGAATCCAAAAAGGAATGAAAATTATGAAGAATTAAGACCATTGATAGCGGAAAAAATATTAGAAAAAACTACAGATGAATGGAAGGAAATACTTACAGAAGCAGGTATACCAAATGGACCAATAAACAATGTAGAAAGAGTTGTAAATGATCCACAAATATTATCAAGGAATATGATTCAGGAAGTTGACCATCCAACAGCAGGATTAACCAAAATGCCAGGATTGCCAATAAAACTAAGTGAATGCAATGATAATATAAGAATGCCAGCACCTATTTTAGGACAGCATTCAGAAGAAATTTTAAAAGAATTTGTTGGATTAAATGAAGAAGACGTATCTAAGTTAAGAGAAGGAGGAATTATTTAGTGGAAATTTATGGTTTTGGATTAGTGGCAATATG
>JAKSBO010000553.1 GCA_022361095.1 Desulfobacterales bacterium
GAAATGCTGTCAGGGGTGTCATACTTACTAATTCATGAACCCTCCACGAATCGGAGAAAAAACATGAGCACGACGAAGAAGTATCGTATTTTGGCTGCGGACAAACTCGCACAAGAAGGTTTGGATTTCATTGAGAACCAGCCTGACTGCGAATTGGTTAACAAGCCTGGCCTTTCCGAAGAAGAGTATGCAGAGTTGGTATCGTCGTGTGATGCGATGATCGTACGCTCAGGCATCAAAGTGACTGAAAAGATTCTCGCTAATCCTGGCAAGCTGAAGGTTATTGCTCGTGCAGGTGTTGGCGTTGACAATATCGATCTTAAAGCAGCGACTGAAAAGGGTATTTTGGTTGTTAATACCGCAGCTGCTTCCACTGTTACAACTGCAGAACACGCATTCACATTGATGATGTCAATGATGCGTAACGTTGGTCCTGCGTATAAGGGCATGACTGAAGGCAAGTGGGACCGTAACAAGTACACAGGTCGTCAGCTCATGGGTAAGACTTTGGGTGTTGTCGGTTTTGGCCGCATTGGTCAGACGATGGCTGAGCGTGCACTGGCATTCGGCATGGACGTTGTTGCATATGACCCATTCATCAACGCTGAGACAATGCTTGATGGCCGCGTGAAGATGTTCAACAACTTTGAAGATATCCTCCCACTGATCGATATTATCAGCTTCCACGTTCCACTGAACGATGCGACTCGTGGCATTCTCTCTGCGAAAACTTATCCAAAATGTAAAGACGGCTTGTTCGTCGTTAACGCAGCACGCGGCGGTGTCGTCGATGAAGCGGACCTGCTGGAAGCACTCGAATCTGGCAAGGTTGCTGCTGCTGCAACTGACGTTTTCTCCGCTGAACCACCAGCTGAAAACGATCCATTGCGTAACCACCCACGCATCCTCTGCACACCTCACCTTGGTGCATCAACCAAGGAAGCGCAGCAGGCTGTTTCTGTTGACGCAGCTCAAAACTGCCTCACATACCTTCGCGGCGACGGTATCGTTGGTGCAGTAAACGCTGGCAACCTCAAGATCAACCTCTCACCGCAACAAGAGAAATATGTCGATCTTGCTGGTCGCATGGCTAAACTGATCAGCCCAATGATCACACGCGGCATCGCAGAAGTTGTCATCGAACTCAACGGCAAGTCACTGCAGCCAGGTATGTCAATGATCGAACGCACCGCTCTCGTCGGTTTGCTCGAAGATCATCTCGCAGACCAAGTCAATATCATCAATGTGAATCAGGTTGCTGATGCACGTGGTATCAAGGTGAAGACTGTCACCAGTGAAGATGGTGATGCTGGCCTTACGCTTTACATCACTGGCCCAGAAGGTGCAGTCGATGATAAGACACTGCCTGCTGACAAGGTTCGTAAAATTGTTGGTCGTGTGTATGACGACCTCATGCCACGTATCGTTGAAGTCAACGGTTACAAGATGGATATGATTCCTGAAGGCCCAATGGTTCTGCTTCTCAACGAAGACCGTCCGGGTATGGTTGGCCTTGTTGGTTCAACATTCGGTGATGCAAACATCAACATCGCAGACATGGCAATCTCACGTCGTGATGAAACTGCTCTGATGGTTCTGAAGGTTGACTCTGACCCAACGGACGATCAGCTTGATGCAATCAAGAGTAAA
>JAKSBO010000445.1 GCA_022361095.1 Desulfobacterales bacterium
AACACCGAGCCTTACTTCTGCCATTTCCCACCTGAAATCATTGGGAACGATTGATCTTACCATGATTGAACACCATGGTTTTACTCATCTTTGGCAGAAGAATACTATTTTGATACATGATAATTTCGATAGTCCAGGATAATGCAAGAATTGTTAACTTTTCGATTCATTAGCATATGACTATTGGAAAATGTAGGCATAAGGCAGAAAATTCATTTTGCTGCACAACAATTATTAACATCAGGTTTTTTCTATGGTGAGACGGCATTTTATCTCCTACCTTTTAACGCCGAAATATCATGGTTTTGCTATTCCAGACCCTTGTTCGAAACAGAACCCCAATCTACCACAGTGCCTAGCCTGCTAAATGTTTGGTCTTCAAGAGGCTTCTGTCGAATGATGCATGGGTTTGTGCGCGAACGCGGTATTGACAGGAATACCTCATCTGTTTTAGGTTGGTAAATCGTTAAAATCACAATGTGTTATTATTGAATAAACAGGCGTAAAGGCGTCTTTTATCGGCTTTTCGGATGGATGACATGAAGCGACCGTTGCACAGGGTATGTTTGTATGTGGTTATTGCCGTCATTTTTTTCGGGCTGCCCAATACTTGCCTAACAACCATATCACGCAGCAACCAACCAGAAATAATTGAGAGCAACCCGGGTCCTGCATTCACTGCAGTTGCAGACAGCCTTTTCCCATGGATGGATACAAAGATAACGATAACGGAATAAATGCAAAGGAAAATGAGGATGGTTCCCAACATGTTAAAGCGTTTTTTCTTCTTGATTGTGTTGATGATCATGGCCGCAGACGGATTCTGCAATCCCACCAAGGAACTTGTCTCCCTTCTGGATGTTAATCCCGAACTGAAAAAGCATTTCAGCCCAGACCGAAAGGCAAGAATTCACTTCGAAGATTCTTTTAAAGAAAACTATTGTAACCGTTGGCCTGTTGGGAAAATCGGCTCTGATACCATTGCCATAAAAAATAACAGGCTAATAGCGGACGTTAACGGTCTGAGTGAAATAGTTCTTTCCTTCACTACGCCTCTGCTCGATAAAAATTGGTCACCTTGTGATAATAAATGGTCGCTCCCTTTTGATCCGGAATCTGAGGATTATCTGATCGAAACCTGTTTTAAAATCACCAAAGGGGAGATCAGTGCTTTTGGATTATTATTGGGGTACACGACTGATATGGATGGTCATTGTTTTCTGATTCGAAGAACCGGTGAATATGTGCATATGGAGAATTCATTGTTACCAAAAGAATATGCCCGCTGGCGCACATCAGATGCCATCCGAAAGGGGAGCAAATACAACACCCTTTCCGTTCTGAAGCTCGGGGATAAGGTCCAGCATTTTATCAATGGGGTGAAAGTAATAGGCCCGGATCACATAAAGCTAACCAACCAGCTTGGATTTACCAACCGACATACACTCTCTGATTGGCGAAAAAACGGCGGGGGTACAAGTAGTGCTTTGAGGGCTGAAGTGGCCTCCCTAACCGTTTATGTGGCCCCCCCGAGGCCCAAAGACCTGTATATCGTTCTTCTGGGAAACACCCAGGCGCCCGACCTGACGGATAAGCAGAATTTAATCCTCAAAAAAGTCATCCAGGCCAATAATGCAGGTCTAAAGAAACCCTCCCAGATGCTTTTTGAGACCCTGGTGTCCCAGGCCGCGGAAAATATGTTTCAACATCGTTATACCCGGCGGATCATAGGGGAAAACCTCCCCATAGAATTTGCAGGCCAGGTTTTGATGGCCATTCGGGAAAACCATCAAAATGATCCGGCATTTTTTATAGAGTACAGCCATCTGGCAGGACAGGCTGGTCAGCCGGCGCTTGTGCTTCAAGGTGTGGCAGGGCTTCGGCGGACGGCAGCCGGACATGCCCATGAAACCTCGCTGCTCCACCATGCCACAATTTTCGAGGCCATGGCCATGATGATGATGGAAAAAGAAGAGGATGCCTATACTGCATTGTTCATGCAGTTTGATCTGAAAAACGATACATATGCCATGCATTACATCAACCGGTTTGCCGGTATCCTGAAAAAAGATAAGAAAAAACTGGCCGGATCCCTTGGGGGGACAAACACAATCCAAGGATCTTATAAAGCGCTTGTTGAACAGCCTTTTTACAACCTGGAAACCGGTCAGCGTGTCAATCCGGCAGCCAGCCGCATTGACACGCTGAAAAAGGCCAAGAATAAACCGACCCACACTGGGGTGTCCCAGCCGAAAACCGGTGTAACGGTTCTGGATTAGCAGTCAAAGAAATCATTGCGGAACCGTCACATTCACAAGACAGAGTAAGCATATCAACCCATATGGGATTGTCAGACTATCGGAATAATAATATGAAAATACCACGCCACAGGACTTGCCTTTTTACGGTTGCTGCCATAATTTTCTGGGGGCTGCCCATCATCGGCCCGGCCGCAGCACCGGACCCCAATTCCCCCTCCTTGAGGACCCTGGAAAATGATAGACAGAAACTCTTGATAGATACGCGCAAGCTTGGCCAAAAAATTCTGGAAGAAATCCGGCTCTCCGCCATCCGGCAGCGGAATGATGTTCTCAAGGGGATTAATGAACTGGAAAGCACTTTTTCTCGGTCCCGGTTTGAACAGCTGCTGATCCAGGCCCAATGGGTTCATCTTGCTGCCGGCGGAAAGCCCGAGATAATCGACGGCTATTACGGGATTGCGTCACGGATCATCTCCCTTGCCGAACCCTCCCATGTGGAAACCATCAGGGAATCATACAATGTCCGGGCCAAAAACGGGGCGGCCGACAGACACCAGGCAATTGCCGCCTACCGTCAAGGGCTCTGGGAACTGGTCTCCATTGCCTGTCTGCGGCACCTGGTCATGGAAGACACTCTGGACGGACTAAACGGGTTTCGAACCTATATTGCCCCCCTCCAGCGTATCCAGGCGGCAGAACAGTTTAAAACCCAGGCAGAGGCCATTACCCTTCAGGCAGAACAGCAGGTCACCCAGGATATTGCCGCAGGAATTCCCCTGGTGGGCGAGGCCATTGACCTGGTGGGCATTGCCACGGGAAAGGCCGCCCTGACCGGAGAGGAATTGTCTGCCACCCAGCGGGCCATTGACGCCGTGCTGCTGCTGGCCCCGGATGTCCTTGAGAAAGCCTTTACCGGGAAACCTGCCTTTTTACGGGATATGGAAAACCTCTCCGCCAAGGTTGATTCCCTGGACCCGGACCTGTTGAAACGCCTGTCTGCCAAGGTGAAAAAATCACCCAAACAATTGAAAAACATGTCCCGGAAAATCAAAACTGCCTCAGCCGCCAGCCAGGAAGCCGTGATTGCCGGTTACACAACTTCCAGGAAAAAGATCCGAAAACTCCAGGCAGCCAGGGAAGCCCGGGAGCTGGACCAGCAGATATTAAACCGACTCAATAAGATCGGTTCCACCAAGGAGCTGGACAGGGCTGTGGATGTCTGGAATCAGGCCGGAAAACAGGGGAAGGAAAAAATCAAAACCTTTGGGGACAATATCCCGTCAGGCAGTCTTAAAAACAGCAGTGACCCCGGACTTTTGGATGCATACCAGGCCGTCCGGAAAGACAAGCGGGCCCTGAACGAAATCCAGAAGGAGGCATACCAGGCCCTGCGCGAACAGATGCAGGAATTGGAAAACAAATTGTTCTCCCATGTGGATCTGAACGGAAACTTTGTGATGGGGGAAGTGGATACCGATGCCATCACCAACCTTAAAAAGGGCTTTTCAAGACCCATTGATCCGGACCGCCTGGCAGCAGCCAAGGCCAAGGCCCTAAAAGACCGGACCCCCGGGGAGATCCTTTTGCTGAAAAAGGAGGCGGCCGGAAAGCAGATCATCAGCCAGGTGAAACGTCATGGCCAGAAGAACGGGATCACAGATTCCCAGTACCTGGATACGGTCATTGACTTTAACAACCTGGACATCACGGTTTTCAACGCCACCAACAAGCCCCCGGCACCGGGTAAAATCGGGTTTGACCGGGATATCACCTATCAGATAGACATACCGGGAAAAAAGATGATGAAAAAAAATCCCAATACCGGCCGTATGGAAGTGATCGATATCCCCCCGGCCAAAGTGGATATCCCGGCGGAACTGGTGGAAGAGCAGTATCACAGGAGCCTGTATAAAAAATTGAACCCGGACCGGCCCATGCCCTCCCGGGAAAAGATCATGGCATTTGGAAGGGACATGGACCACCAGGTCACAGACGCCATGCACAAGGATGCATACCGTCTGGATCTGGAACGGATCACCGACTTTTTCAAGGACCCCTCCAAGATCGTTACCGAAAGCACCCGGCTGGAAGGGTTTGCCGATACCGTGTCCTATAAGTCAAAACACTGGTTTGAACTGGCCCAAAAGACCAAAGATCAGGGGCAGGCAATGGCAGAGGTGGCAGAGGGCATGCGTCAGGCTGCCAAGCAGAAGGAAAACTATATGGAGGTGCTGTTTGCCTACTATGGGTCCGGGGCTGCCAAACGCATGGACAGCCGTCTCAAAAAAGGACTCCATATTTTTGAAATGGTGAGGCAGGGAAAGCTGTCTGTGCCAAAGGCAGAGGCGGCCCTGCACAGCATCAGCATGACAAAGGAGGCGGTGGCAGACGGATTTGGACAGTATTTTGAATCCATGGTCAAACTCAGCTCCAAAACCAATAGGGCGGTGCAGGAAAAGATTGCCAAAAAAATGGCCCAGGAGGCAGCCCAATGATATCACTTATCTCTAAGAGCCACTGCCTTGTCCGAGCCCTGTTTATTATCCTGATCACCAGCCACAGCCTTTCTGCTGCACCGGATACACTGGACCTGTCCAGGGAACTCAAAGCGTTGAAAGTAACCTACAAGGCCTGCCTAATCCGGGCGGAACGGATCCATGAAAACCGCCAGAACCTGGAGGACTATTTCCAGCTTCTTTCAGACATTAAGGGGCTGGAAGAAAAAATAGAAGCCCTGGAAGCACGCCTTTCCGGCAGGGCAAAAGGGCTGGATATGACACTGCCAGCCTTTGAAATCAAAGGATTCTATAATCAGCCCGGCGGGAAACCCATGGGCTCCTATGCCAGCAACGGTGAGATTGCAGCCTATTCCGCACAGATCGAACATCCCGTGTTTGACGGGAATCCCGTGGCAACCGAGGTGTTTTTCCAGCTCTACGGCCTGGATGGCAAGCCTGTGCCCAAGGTGTTCAAACGCCATAAAGCCTATGAAACCGGTACCACCAAAACATACCGTTTCCGGTTCAAACTGGACCACCTGCCCCAAGGGGAGTACAAGGTGGGGGCCACCCACTACCTGCTTGAAAATCCCGATGTCAGAACCCAGGCATGGGTACCTCTGAAGGTGTTTGATGCGGCCGTTATTGACCATCTTTTTGCCACAGACACCCCGGGCAGCAAAAACCGCCAGGGGCTTATAACCAATGACAAACAACCCCATATCTACGTGTACTATTCCCTGGCCCAGGGGGTAAAAAGTGCCGATGTCGCCATTTCAGTATTTGATGCAGACACCGGCACCCCCATTGTCAGCCTGTCCCGCACCCGCCCAAAGGAAAAACAATACCTGGGTATCCGCCTGGAAAAAGACGTCTTTAAAAAGGACCAGCGGTTCAGGGTACAGGCCTCTGTCACCACACCGGACGGCCGTACCAAAACCGCCGAGACTTTGTTTGATGTGGGATACTACCGCTTAAAGCTCAGGATGCCCGGCTTTATTGCCTCCGGCTCCACCGCCGGATATGCCATCCAGATCCCGGATGTCTTTGAACAGCCGGTCAAAGTGGATCTCAATCCATCCAAGGCCCTGGTCCTCCACCACAGACCCAATTCCCTGACAGGCAAAGCCACCGGCGTGGGAAAAGAATACGACACCCGGGCCCAGATCCGCATCCGGGTTACAGATGCAAAAGACCGCATCGCACAGACCACCTTTTCCCTGACCGTGGGGGCACAACCCAAACCGGTTGTTACATCCCCGATTTCAAGCGAAAATCAAAAAAGCACTTCTTACAGAGATGATCCCAGATTCAATCAGATTTTGAATAGATGTATCAAATCCTGTAAAAATCGGGTTAATTATCTTCGTAACCTCCCCCCCCTGCCCAATCAAGCTAAATCTAAAACAACCCGTGAACAAGACCTAAGAACATGTGAAAATCCGATGCGTTACTTGAAATATGATGAATCAAAAGGGGGCTGGCATTGTAGTGAAATGAGGGATTTTATTCAAAATTATAAATAACTATGGTTTGTTGGGAATTAATGCTAACTATTTCAGCAAATACATACCAATAAACAGAGAAATGCAGAGATCTAAAACAAAACTTCACGAACTTGTTCCAGAACTGCAGTAATGGTATGAAATCCCAAGGAGTGCTTTGATGAGAAAACAGATAGTTTTATTAATACTGATTTTATTTATCAGTATTTTATCCCCTTCCCACGCTTCAGAGACATCGGTACTTGATGAGTATCTTGCCTTAAAACAGACCTTACAGGGTGAATCCGATTTTCGCTGCAATGAGGATGTCTGCATTGATATCACCACCAACCTCATGTGGAAACGGCAGGGGTTTGTTAACGAAACCAACCGGCAGGAATTTGAAACAAGGGCGTGGAAATACGACACCCGGCCCAGAAAGGAGGTGCTGGCCTGGGTTGCCGGATTGAATAATAGGAAGGCCCATGGGGTAATTGGATGGCGGCTGCCCACACGAAAAGAGTACCCGGCTATCTGGGATAGAAAAAACTGCAAAAGGCTTGTTATCACAGGCGGTGCATCAGATCTTCACATCAAATACTGCTATCGAAAAGAGATTAACGGCAAGGGACAATATGCCCTGGCATCAGATGAAGACAATACAATGTTTGTCATCATGGACTGGCAAAGGAAAAGAGGGGGAGGAAAACTGATGGGCAATCGGGTTACCGGAGATGCTTTTCTTCGCTATTTTGAAGAGCATCCCCTGGGGGAAGGGATTGCCGTCCGGGAAGGCCCTTTGGATCTGTACCGCCTGTTAAAAACCGTTTATGATAAAAATCAGCCTGTCCCGCCTCGGTTGTCAGATCGCCAGAAGATGATCTTTGACCGGGCGGTAACTGCCTATAAAAACGGCCTGGACGATACAGGTGATATGCTGTTTGAGACCCTGGTGGACCAGTGTGCAGTCTCCCTGCATCATTACAACTATCACCGGATGATCGTTGAAAAAAAACTGCCGCTGAAAATGGCCGGACAAATCCTGGCCGTTGTCAGGTCCAAACAGGGAGACACCCCCCTGATCTGGTTTGAGGCAGCCCATATGGCGGGTCTGGCCAACCAGCCTGCACTTGTTTTCAAAGCCGCAAAAAAAATGGCCTCACTCACCCCGCCACCTGAACTCAAAGAGGTATATCTCGATCAGATATCCTTGTTTGATGCCCTGGCTTACATGCAGATGGACCAGAAAGAAAAAGCCTATAGTACACTTCTGCTGCGGTTCGAACTGAACAAAAACCTGCTGCTGCCATATTATTTGAACACCCACGCCACGCCTTTGTTAAAGGACAAGAAAAAACTATCCGAGGTCACCATGATCCCGGAACCATATCTGACAGGAGACTACAAGGTGCTTCCTGCTCAGGATTTTTATAACGTGGAAACCGGTGAGATCCTCAAAGCGGCCAGGGTCCCACCGGAAATGGAGTCAGGTACTGTGCCGTTATCCACAGGTCATAAAACCGGGCAGTCAAACGGCGGTGCCACGGTATTGGACTAATCAAGGGAATAAAGATGAAATTGAAAATCTTGGTTGTGATTGTTTTTGTCTCAGGTCTGCTGCAGTCCGGGGTGTTATCACCGGCCATGGCGCAGACGGAATGCCAGTCCGTGTTGGTGACCAATGAAAAATTAAAGCAGCGGTTCAATAAAAACATGCCGGGATATGAAGTTATTCTGGATGACACCTTTGATGATAATTCATACAAATGGCCGGTGGGCTGGATCAAAGGTAAAAAAGGCAAAGCCCGGGCAGAGGTCAAAAACGGGGTGTACAGAATCAAGTTTTCAGGCGCGGTGAGCCCACAGCTGCATGTCTCTCGTCCCGCGGAATTGTCAAAAAAAGGAAAAGAATATTTTATCGAAGCCTGCTTCCGGTTCAATGAGGAAAAAATCAAGGCTTCCAAAACAGCGAACAAGGATATCCGGTTCGGCCTGATCTGGCATGCAAAACTGAATGGTGTGAATGAAGCTGACCGCTCGTCCAGAAAGGATAAGCACCTGAATGATTCCTATTCGTATTTCAGCACCCTCCGGGACGGCAAAGTCAGTGCGAGAGGAAACAAACCGGGGGCCGGGGCTCTTAAAGACTTTGCCGACAACATCCATCCCAATGGCGCCTGGAATGGCATCGCTGTGATTACCCGGAACCATGCAGAGAAAACCCATGATGCCGGCGGGCTGAACGGCAGTCCAAATCACCATGTTTCATCCCTTGTAAAGTACCGGGCAGACCGAATCGGATTTGAATTTTACAGCAACACCCAGGCGGAAATTGAGATCACACGGCTCACCATCACCGCCATTGACCGGCCAAAGCCAAAGCCGCCAGCCCTCAGAGACAAGGCGGATATCTACCGGGAGCTTAAAAGCAAAGCAGACCCGGGCCCATTTTTAAATATCAAGGGAGCTGTTCTGGATGTGAAGACCAACCTTTGTTGGAGCGACACCAGCTATATGACCGAGCATAAGTATCCCCCCACCAAGTTCAGTTCAATTCAGAACTGGGCAGATAGTTTCAATAAAAAATTTGTCGGCGGTCTGACAGGATGGCGGATACCCAGGGTTGATGAATATCCCTCCCTTTATAGTGAAGAAAAGTATGCAAGAGGTTTCAAACCCATTCCAGGTTATATTGAACACGGCCCTCTGGGGTATCCATTTGGAATTCACGGCAGGGCACCCTTGGCACTTTCTACAGACAGGGAGGGGAGGTATGTCAGGGTCTTTGATTTTAAAAGGGGCAATAAATCAGCGGTGGACTGGCCAAAGGATCATTTTTGGGAAAGGCTTGTCGACTCGCTTCTCGTCACCTGCGGTCCCCTTGATCTGTTTTATCTCTTAAAAGATCCGGGCCATAAGGGAACCATTCTTTCCAGAGAACAGGCACAGATCATGGAACGGGTCACGGCCGCCCAGAGGGCCGGCCTAACCGATGCCGCCGGCATGCTTCTGGAAACGCTGATTTCTCAGTCCGGACCATCACTCTTCCGGCTTGGATTCACCAGGCAGATCGCTGACCAGGACCTTGCCCTGAGCCTTGCCGGAAAAGTCCTGCTGGCAGCCAAATCAACCCATGGCAACACCGCCAGGTTCTGGTATGAAGCCGCCCACCTAGCTGTCCTGGCCAACCAGCCAGCCCTGGTACTCAAGGCAGCAAAACAGCTACGGCAGGTCCCCCCGGTTCCAGAATTCAAGGAAGAAATCCTTGATCATGCCGCCGTTTTTGAGGCCATCGCTTATATGCTGTTAGAACAGACGGAAAAGGCGTATACATCTCTTCTCATGCGGTTTGAACTAAAAAAAAACATCATTATCCCATCCTATGTGAACGGGCCGGGCAGTGTTCTATTAAAGGATAAAAAACGGCTTGCCACGGTTTTGGGCATTGACGAAAAGTTACTGGTCGGGAAGTACAATGTACCCACCCCACAGGATTTCTACAACATGGAAACCGGGCAGCTTGTCCGGGTGGTGGTCACGGCCCCGAGAGTGGAAAAGCCTTCAACTGCAGCTCCTTCCCAATCCGGGGCAGGTCATAACATCAGACAATCAGGCGATGGCGCTACGGTATTGGATTAATCAAAGAAAAAAAATGAAGTTAAAAATTTCGGTTGCGATTGTTTTTGTTTCAGGTGTGCTGATGTCCGTGCTTTTGTCTCCGGCCATACCGGGCAAAACCTCCAATGAAATGCAGGAAATGCAAATCCCAAGAATAATAGTATAAAATCAGAACAGTGCCGATTACTTGAAAAACAGGACTGAAAGAAGTCGTGCTTAGTACAAGGTTTGGGTTTTGAATGATTATCCTATGCAGAACTTTTGCATAAAAACAATTGTGAATGATGCCGATCTCGTTCGTAATTGTTTCTGAAAAAAGAGGCATGGCTTTAAGGAATAGTAAAGCGACACTTATGTCTATGATTGTGACCAAAAAACTTTATTGAAAGGGGGAGGACTACTTCTGTTATTGATGGTTGATCGCGTCATCTATGCAAATTTAAGTGGTGCAGAAAACTGCCTTGAGTGTGCCGGCCTGAGTGCAATTATCGGCCCGGATTGCCTTGATACGGAACGGTCAGGGAAAGGGGCCCGCCATAATCATGGCCGACATCACCCCTGAACAGATCGCAGATCCGGGCTAAGCCGGATATTTCATGATGGGTCCTGGCCGGGAAACTCTTCCCAGACCCGGACGGTTTTCTCATCCACGCCAACAGGTACCCCCTGGGCATTGGTGGCGCAATGCCGGGTATACCCCTTGCAGATAATCCGGTCATAGGTATGGCTTGTGATCACATAATCAAACTGAAGCTTCACCCGTTCCAGGCCGGCGGGCCGGGTATGAATCCACATCAGGTCGTCATAATAGAGCGGGGCAAAATAGTTCAGTTTGGTCTCAATAATGGGATAGACAAACCCGCTCTCTTCAATTTCCCGGTAGGGGTAGGCAATATCCCGCATCAAATCCGCCCTGCCCTGCTCAAAAAACCTTAAGTAATTGGCATGGTAGACCACCTGGGAGCGGTCCGTGTCCGCATACAGGGTCCTATGGCTGGTCCGGTGCCAAGTCAGCCCTGTGGTCCGGTCCTTTACATAAGGGGTGTTGTCATCTGTGATTTCGGGTTTAAACGGTTTGGGTTTCATGGTCTTACATCCCTTTGAATACAATACAGCAATTGGTTCCGCCAAACCCGTAGGCATTGGACAACAGAAATTCGTGCGGATGGGCCCTGAAGGTATCGGGCACCACATCCAGGTCGTCAAATTCAGGGGCGGGTTTATGATTAATGGTGGGCAGCACCATACCCATCTGCATGGCCTCAATACTCAATGCAGCCTCGATGGCGGCGGCGGCCCCTAATGTGTGGCCGAGCTGGGATTTATTGGAGGACACGGGGATCTGTCCCAAATGATGTCCAAACACCTGCCTCAGGCAGTCGGCCTCCGACGTGTCGCCTTTAAAGGTGGAGGTGCCGTGGGCATTAATGTACCGGATATCCCGGGGGGCTATCTGGGCATCATCAATGGCCTGGTGCATGGCCCGGACAATGGTTTCAAGATTGGGGCTGGTAAAATGAAAGGCATCCGAGGTCCAGCCGATCCCTGCCACTTCCGCCCGGGGTTTAAGGCCGTGGGCCTTTGCCACCTCTTCTGCGGCCAGCACCACCACACCGCACCCTTCGGAGAGCACCATGCCCTTACGGTCGCGGCTAAACGGACGGCTGGCCTGGCACGGGTCTTCATAGGCCCGGTCCTCGGGATTGATTTTTATGGTGGCCCCCATGTTGGCAAACCCCTGGACGATCTCCGGCACCAGGGGGGTATCCACACCCCCTGCCAGCACCACATCCACATCACCGTCCCGGATCATCCTGGCCCCCATGCCGATGGCGTGGTTACCCGACGCACACGCCCCCTGGGGGGACAGCAAGGGGCCTGTAAAGCCTAAATCAATACCGGCCTTGCTTGCGGGCATATTCCCGCACAGGTTGGGCAAAAGATAGGGGCTGACCCGCAAAGGCCCTGCATTGGCATATTTATCCGAGGCGATCCTGAAGGCATCCATACCGTTCAGGGCGGAACCGATCAGGCAGGCGGTCCTTTCGGAGATGCCGGGCGCCATGACAATGCCGGCACTGGCCAAAGCCTCCCGGCACACGGCCACGGTCAACAGCACAAACGCCGCATTCCAGCTATGGGCCTCTTTTTTTTCAAACATCCCGCTTGCCACAGGATCCCAGTCGGGTATTTCGCCCACCACATTGCTTAATGATTTTGTCTCACACCGGGTGATCTTTCCAAACCCTGATTTGCCGGCCACGGCATTTTCAAAGGTGAGGTCAAAGGTGGCCCCCAACGGTGTGGCCGCCCCGTATCCTAAAACAAAAACCCGCCTGTTTAATGGAGCTTTCATGGTCTTATCTCTATTCTTTCAACATTTTTCCAGGACAATGCAGGCATTGCATCCGCCGAATCCAAATGCATTTTTCAACACATAGGGCTGGTCCAGGCGTCTTGCATGATCTGTCACGCAGTCAAACGCCATGTCAGGGTCCGGGTCATAGTTGATGGTGGGAGGGATCTTCCCGTCAATCATCCCCTGGACGGCAAAAATGGTCTCAATGGCGCTGGATGCGCCCATGGCGTGCCCGATCATGGATTTGTTGGCTGTCACCGGCGGAATTTTTTTGCCGAACACCGCGGACAAAGCATCATACTCCACCTTGTCCCCCACCGGGGTGGCAGTGGCATGGGCATTGACACTGGAGACCGTTTGCGGATCAATCCCTGCATGCCCAAGCGCCAATTCCATGCACCGGTTTACCGTGGGCAAATGAGGCGCCACCACATGGTGGGCATCCGATGTCATGCCCCATCCGGCAAGGGCCGCATGATATTTCAATCCCCAGCTTTGTGCGAACTCCCGGGCAGCCAGGATCACGGCACCGGCCCCTTCGGAGACCACGAACCCCCTTCGGTTTTTCGAAAACGGACGGCTTGCCGCCCGGGCCGGGACATCCTCCCCGGTCTTTGGAAAAAAAATGCCGTTCATGGT
>JAKSBO010000737.1 GCA_022361095.1 Desulfobacterales bacterium
CAAAAAGAACGCGCCGCCATTGATACGAATGTGCAGAGGCATGCGCCGGTAATTGCCCCTTGCCCGGATGTTGTTGGCGTCAACTTTGACACCCAGAGGGTGGTGGGGCTGGGTGTTATCCAGTTCAAGAACAGCGTCCGTCCGTCCGGTTATATTGGATATTTTTGACATTTCCCTGGCAAGGGTCGTACCCGGCAATAAAGAGATCAGGACAGCAGGAAGTTCTGCTAAGTCTACCTTCAGGGGAAATTTGCCTGAAAATGGGACCGTATGCGGGTGAATTAAATTGATGACAAGGTCACCTCCGGTGACACGCGTTTTTCCCACATGGCCGCCTTCAGGGTAAATGCGCAACACCCCGTCTTTCATCTCTGCCCGCCCAGAGGCATTGTTTACAATGACAGGCACATGGGGAATTTTAACTGTGGCTGAGTCGGCGCAGCCGTCAATGAAAAGGTTTTCAGTGTTAAACAGTTGACCGATTCTTTTGCTTTTAAACCCCACTGTAATCTTTTGGGCAGTGCCCTCTCTGAGTATGTCGAACAGGATTCTGGGTGTTTTTAGTCCATCAAGAAGCGGCAAGCACACCTCTTTTGCCTGGCTGATATCAATTTGTTCTCCCGTAAATTCAATGCTTGATGCGTCTTGGGCAAAAGACAGCGATAAATCTATTCCCACACAGCCTTTGGGATAAATAAGCGCCAACGGTGAAAGCCGGGCCGTAAGCCTCTCCTTTGACAGATCGAATTTAAGGTCGAAACCCCTTGTTTGGATCGGGGGCGCTTTGGGTGATGCAAGGTGGGCTTCAAGGGATGTGAGTTCCAGACTGCCTCCAAGAAACGTGTTTTTATCATGGCGGAATTCCACTGACAGATTCGGGATATTAATATCCTTTATTCGGCCCTTGAGTGCGGATTTAATGCTTGGGACGTGATCGGTTTCCAGTCGAATCCCTGATACCCGGGCACTGACGCTTACAGTCCGTGTCCGGCCTGTTGTGCGAATTTGTGCATCCATGGTGGTAAAATAATTAGACCGGGCATGGGTTACAATAATGTCGAACTGATCCGGGTCTGCCAAGGGCAGGTCAATCAATCTGTCCACTGCGGTCTGAAGTGATGCGGCCCAATCCGTTGGCGCCTTAATTTTATTTTTTCCGCTGCCGGCCTTATTCAGGATTAAATCAGGGGAGTGAAGGGTAATACGTCTGACGGCTGTCTTTAATTTGAAAAGTTGGCGCAGGCTCAGTTCCACCAGGGCTGTGTCGATTGTAATCTGATTTCCCGGGTCAGATTGTGCCGATATATCCGTTATGCGCAGACTCGGAAGGGGGGAGAATAAAAACGCTAATTGATTAAACCGGACGGTAATACCGGTTTCTTTTTGAATCGACCTGGTCAGATGCCCTTTAACCTGATCTGTGTTGATCAATGGGGCAATGGCAAAGCACAGGGCTGCTGCGCAGAGGGTTGCGGCGGCAGTAAAAAAAACACCGATACGCAGTATGGTTTTTTTGTTCATGGCCGTACATTTATATCTGTTTGGCAACAAGATTTTGTATGAAAGTACAGGCAAGTTGCTGAGTTACTTTCATGTCTTGTTGTGGGGTGAACCTGGGAGCTGATAGCCCAGG
>JAKSBO010000423.1 GCA_022361095.1 Desulfobacterales bacterium
GTTCCACATGGATGGCGGCCGCGTTGCTGATGTAAGCCTGGCTGTTGCCGGCATCATCAATAAAGGTGTAGGCGGGACGTGCGCTGCGGATGTCCAGGTTCTCAATGGTTATCCAGGCAGGAACGTTTGACGGATAACTGGCCCCCCCGATCTTGATCACCGAGCGGTTCTCATTCCAATAATCCAGTGCCAACCGGGTCGTGGCATTTTCTCCGGAAATAACGGGTAACACCCCGTTTTTGGGAATGCCGCGCACCACGATGGGCGCATCGGCCCTGCCGGCCACAGCGATCACCCACTTGCTGGGGTAGTCGGTCTCCCGGTAATGAATCCGGACCAGGGAGCCCGGCATCAGAGACTCCCACGGCACCTCGCCCGGATCGGTACAGGCCTGCCCGGGCCCCACATCATATACGAAAGCAAAATTTTCCATCGCGCCGAATGACGCTGCAAAACGAGCCAGGCCATCAGCAGCGCCGGAAAGGCTAAAGGCCGTCAAATCAGCACCGTCCACATCGCCGTCGTAGTCTATATCCACCGGCCGCAATGCGCCATGGACGTTGATGGATGAAGTTAAAATAAGAAATATAGGGGCGAACAAAAAAACTGCTACATACGTTAATACCTTCATTTTTTCCTCCTTTAATTTAAAATTAATCAGAAGGACAGGCAAACCGCTCTGCAAAAGATTTCACACAAAAACATAAGGATTGTGTTGATCCCCTCTGGCCAAGCCATGGAGGAACGCGCATAGCAACTTTTTATGGGGTAAACCTAGGTATTGATGAACCAAGTCAAGCGTCCATGGCTGTTCTAAGACACGTCAATTGTAACCTGATTAGGATAGAAGAGGCTTTTTGTCAAGAAAGGATGAAGAATAAAGAGATGAAACCTTTAATTGATTCTTGGTCTCTTTGCAGATGTAATTCGTGTTTGGACGCAAAGCCGCCCATCTGGGTGTTGCAAAAAAGCTTTAAATTCCTCACAACCATAAGGCCGCTCCAGTTTAAATTTCTCTGCGTCTTGCAGCCGGGACGCTTTTCGTCCAAACACGGCTTTTTGCCAAGGCACTAATTATCTATGTTTTAAAACTTTTTTCTGCCAATTCCCGCAACAGTGAAAAGACCGGTACCTAAAAGCAGCAGAGATGCCGGCACAGGAACAGGGGTTGCGTCAATCAATAATTGTGAATAGTTATCCGAAAGATAGGAGACAACACCAATTTCGAGTACAACATCCTGCCCGGTTCCGGAAAAATCTATTGTCTGAGTTGTCCAGCCTGCTGGCGGATCAGACTCCGTCCCTTTTTCATAAAATTTCGTCTCAACGCCATCAATTTTATAATACGCATAATCCCACTGGGTGCCTTCGTTAAACAAAAAAAGCCAGTCAAAGCTATAACTATACTCTCCACCGTTAATGGTTGATGATACACTCTGGCTTATGTATCCGCCATACCCGGTGTAGCCGTCATACGTACCCTGTGTTGCGCCTGTTATCTGCGCATAATACGTACCGATATTTTGGTAAGGAGATGTCTCTACCGTCGCATTATCGTGGTTCCATCCCGTAAGATTTCCTAATTCAAAACCATCATTGGCAAGACTTACCAATGCAGCAGACGCCTGGTTGGCGGCCCCGATAATCAATAAAAAGCCTATAAAGGATAATAACTTTTTCATGAGGTTACTCCTGTAATTCAATTTAAACTATTGACTTTATACTTGACATTAAAAGCAAAGAAGGTGCCAAGTTTAAAAGATTAAAAATACAGGCCATAAAGCCCTTAGTTGAAAAGGTTTTTCATAAACCCAAAGAATCTAATCATATCTGAAAAATATAAATATATTACATTAATTACTTATTTAATGTATTTTTTTACCCAATTTAGCTATTTTTCTATAATCCCAGGCTCTTATTTTCTTATTTTTAAATATGGTCTATTTTTCTATAAATTATCCGGACGCCTATTTCAAGTAAATTAGACCTTGGTACAATATCTTTTTTTCAAAATTTTATTATACTCAGACAAAATAAATATTTACTAAGTATTTATCCGGCATTTGAAAGCTATTTGATATAAGGGCCATGCAAACAAAAAAATCCTAACGCCCTGTTGGTTGATTTTAATATTTCCATCGTCCCGAATAGGAGGAAAAATTATGGCACAAGCAGGTACCATTAAAACAATTACAGGCAATGTAAATGCGCGAACCCCTGATGGACAGGTCCGCCAACTCATGGCCGGGGACATGGTTTATGAAAATGAGACCATTGAAACTGCAGCCGGCTCCGAACTGGCCATTGAACTAAACGATGGAAGGACACTGAACCTGGCAGAAAACAGCCAGGTTGTCATTGATGAAACCGTTGTTGAAGCCGTTGCGCCACAGGATGCGGTTGTTGCAGAAGTTCGGGAACTGCAGGCAGCCCTGGAAGCAGGTGAAGAAATTCCGGATGAAGAGACGGCTGCAGGTGAGGAAGATGCAGGACATAATTATGATCTTGCATATTATGCAGGTGATCAATCCGGAGGCCAAGTCGATAGTTATCTGTTCGGTACCGGATATGGTGATGAAGATGAAGATTTTCCGGACATAGAAGGCGAAGAGGAGCCCGAAGCAGCAGTTGTTCCAGCGCCTGAACCCGAACCGACCCCTGTGTTTATCGTTGGGTCTCCGGATGATGATGACGGCACTTTAGGAACCGATTATCATACTGTAAATCCGGGTGGAGATGTTCAGGGGGAAATTCTTGGCCAGGATGGTGCGGATGTCCTGGCCGGAGATCCCGGATCTGTTACCCCGGTATCCAACAACTATATCCTTATTCTTGATTACTCCGGTTCAATAACAGATGGCGACCCCGACCTTGATGAGAACGTCAGTCTTGATGAGGACTTTAGTTCTCTTATAAATAAGACAGTTGAGACCATTGAAAAACTTGGCAGCAATGTTCAGGACTCTGCTGACGGATATGAAGTCAAAATAAATCTTCTTCCCTTTGCAGGGAACGCTGACGGCATAAACAGCGCCTGGATCTCATTTACAAATCAAGACGGTACGGTCAATATTGAATATAATCTTGGGGGCAACACGGGGACAGGCACCATTGATGATATTGATGCGATCATTGGTGAAATCAGTGGATGGATGACCAGTACCGCCTTTTCTCTGATAGGCGACGTCGATGATACAAATTATTATGCGGCTTTTGAGCAGGCCCAATATCTCGTTGATACGGATTACGATCAAAACGGCGTCATTTTTATCAGTGATGGTGCCGTAAATGCCGGAGGCGCCTACATGGGAACCGATGCGTCTCCCTATGACGTCCTAAAGGAAATGGTGGACAGCATTCAGGCAATTGGTATTACCATAACGGAATCCGACAGAACTGCAGAAACAATAAATAATATTGCCGAAGA
>JAKSBO010000082.1 GCA_022361095.1 Desulfobacterales bacterium
ACCCAATCCCCGACGCCCATATAATCAAAGAACTTAATTACACCCATCCCCAATATTCGTTTAACGCATTTAAGTCCCAGAAAAAATTACCGGCCTTGAACGGCAAAAACAACACGTTTTTCTGCGGGGCGTATTTCGGATTTGGATTTCACGAAGACGGGGTTAAATCGGCATTAGGTGTGGGAGAAAAATTCGGGGTGCGTTTATGAAATCCCAAATTTTTACCGGTACCATAAAACATCGCCGCTACCGGCCTGTAGACCATGATCTTTGCTACCCCCTGTATATCTATGCCTTTGATCTTGATGACTTTTCCGGTCTCAATCGGCGATACCCCCTTTTTGGTTACAACAAATCTGCAGTCACATCCATTCATGATAAAGACTACCTTGAGCCCGGAAATATTCCGATCAAGGATAAACTATCCAAATTGCTCCGCCGCCACCGGGTCAAACAGTCCGTTTCCCAAATCATCATGATCACCTCAGCCCGGTATTTTAATTATGTATTTAACCCAGTCTCCTTTTATTACTGCTATGCTGCCGATAATACCCTTGAAGCAATCATTGCCGAAGTCAACAATACATACGGCGAGCGTCACCCCTATGTGCTCAAAGCCGGTAAACCGGGGCCTGGAAAATGGATTGCCACATTCCAGGCCCCCAAAGTATTCCACGTATCTCCATTTAATAAAGTTGAAGGGCTTTACCACTTCTATTTTTCAGATCCCAAAGAGACATTGGAGATTAAAATCGAACTGTTCAATAATAACAAAAAAATATTGGCCGCAGAATTCAAGGGTTCCGGTAAACCCATGACCCTTGCTAATCATATAAAAACAATCATGAAATACCCGTTTACACCCCACCTGAGTATTCCCAGAATATATACCCATGCCTTTAAGCTGTTCTTCAGAAAAAGACTGACCTTTAATGACAAACCCATTCCCCAAAGCCCCATGACCATGAAAAAACAAAAACCGGGAATTGTTGAGGGCCTGTGCCAGAAACTCGTTTTCAAGGCATTGAAAAAAATCTCCACGGGCGGTTTTAAAATCAAGATGCCGAATCAGGAAATTATCCGTTTCGGCCACCCCGGAGGTTCCCAGCCCGTGATCATGGAAATACGGGACTATAACTTTTTCCCAAGAATCATTGTGGATGGTGAAATCGGATTCGGAGAATCCTATATGCATGCAGAATGGGATACCCCGGACCTTTTGGAATTGCTGAAGATATTAATCCGCAACCGTGATCATTTTTCAGACGGAAACCTGCTGTTTTCGTTTCTGTCCCGCATACAGGAAAAAACCGCCCATGACAGTCGGAAAAATTCCATAAAGAACGCCCCGGAAAACATCCGGGCCCACTACGATCTCAGCAACGCCTTTTATGAACTTTTTTTAGATCGTCAGATGATCTATTCATGCGGCATTTTCCGGGATCCCGGCGACAGCCTGGAAAAGGCCCAAGCCCACAAAATGATGCGGATACTTGCCCGGGCAGATATCCGGGACACGCATCATATACTCGAAATCGGATGCGGATGGGGTGGTTTTGCAATTTTTGCGGCCCGGGAAACCGGATGCCGTGTGACCGGGATTACGATTTCCAAAGCCCAGTATGACATGGCCTGCCGGCGCGTACGGCAGGAAGGGCTTGAAGACCGGATCACCATAAAACTCCAGGACTACCGCCATACAACGGGCAAATTTGACCGGATTGTCTCTTTAGAGATGATTGAGGCTGTGGGACCACATTTTTTACCCACCTATTTCAAACAGATGCAAACCCTTTTAAAACCAGGCGGCAGGATGGTATTTCAGTCCATCATTATCGAAGATGAACGGTACGCGGCCTATTGTAAATCAAGAGACTGGATTCAAAAACATATTTTCCCGGGCGGTCATCTGCCATGTCTGAAAGTGCTTAAAGAGACCATATCAAAACATACCGGTTTTCAGATCTCGGATATTCATCACATAGGCAACCACTATGCCACGACGCTTGCGCACTGGCGGGATCGTTTCCTGTCAAATAGAAACAATGTCATCAAATTGGGCTTTGACGAGACTTTCCGGCGAAAGTGGCTCTACTATTTTGCCATATGTGAAGCAGGCTTCACCGTG
>JAKSBO010001147.1 GCA_022361095.1 Desulfobacterales bacterium
AAGAGGTGGTCAGTGTCAGGGCATTGGATTCCAAGAAAAAATAGAGGCAGGGCTGGAGCAGGACCATGGGAATGATCAGCTTTAAATCTTTTGCCGACCAGGCAGCCGGTTTCAATTGCCGGGCAAAGGGAGCCATGATCAGGCAGGCAACCGCCATGCGGCAGAACATAACGGCCTTGGGGTCAAGCAGGCTGACGGCAAAACGGGCGGCCGGAAATGATGCGCCCCAGAAAAAAGCGGCGGCGCCAAGGGCGGCATAGGGTATCAGCGCGGACTTTAAATCCCGGTTTTCCGGATGGGTAAGGCGTCTAAATTCTGCCGTTTGCATGTGAATCTCCTTGAATAATAAATAAATGTCAAGGAGACCTACACCATCTTTGCTTCAAGGTATTGTAAAAAAGTGCGCGTTGGTCAAATCATGCCAGATACTGCCTTGGCGTAGCCCCCACATACCGGCGAAAGGTATTTGAAAAGTGGCTCTGGTCGGCAAATCCGGTCTCAAAGGCCACCTGGGCAGGCAGCATGCCCCGGGACAAAAGTTTTTTTGACAGTTCAATCCGCTTAAATGTCCGGTAGAGGTGGGGAGAAATACCGGCATTTTCCTTAAAAATCCGCAGAAAATGAAACCGGCTCACCCCCACACGCTTTGCCACCCGTTCCAAAGAGAGCTTTTGATCCAGATCGGAAGCCAGAAGCCTTTTGGCCTCTGTCACAGCGTGACGGCCCAGGGACCGGTCTCCTGCAGACAACTTTCCGGTCAAACCGTATTTTGAAAGGATAAAATGCAAGGTGGAAACCAGTACAGCCTCCTTTTCCAGACTGTCACGGCTTTGCATCATGGTAACCAACAGATGCCGGACCATGGCAGTAAGCACAGGCTCCTTTAGGATAGATGTCGAGAACTCCGGAATACCGCCCGGCATGAAGTCCGATGCCAGGCCTGCCATGGCTTTGAGTGAAAAATAACACAACGCATAGTCCAAGGGCTGTCCGTCAGCCGGGGCACCGGTGTGGATCTGTCCGGGATTAATCAAGGTCACCGTTCCCGGTTCGGACACCTCTTCCTGCCGTCCTTTTCCCAGGCAATAGCAATGGCCGGATGTAATCATGCTGACAATATATAAATCGTCATGGAAATGGTGACGGCTTTTAACCACCCGGCAAACGTCAATTCCCGGCAAGGCCTGATCCCTGTAATATCTGACATCGGTCTTGGGTCTCATGGCGCCAGTATAATTATCTTTATTTTAGAAGTATTGTAAAAAATTGCGGTTAGCCTTTTTGGGGCAAGCGTTGGTGCAGGAGGGCTGCACCAACGCTTAAGTCGCTCCGGCGAGATGTCATTTCAGCATCGAACTGCTGAAAAGCAAAACAGAACGCTTCTCATTCGGGATCTGTACGATAAAGCGATCTGCTAAATGGGCACATGTTAACGCAAGGCTTTCATGGCACCCATATATCCGCGCAGTTTTTTACCCACAATTTCCACAGGATGGTTCCGGATGGCATCGTTGACCTGGATCAGGCGAATGTTATCCACGCCCTTGTCTTCACAAGCCAAGCCTTTACCGATCACATCGGTATCCAAGCCTGCCATGAACTCTTTTAACATGGGAACTGCGGTATGTGCAAACAGATAACAGCCGTATTCAGCCGTATCTGAAATCACCACATTCATTTCATACAATTTTTTCCTGGCAATGAGGTTGGAAATCAGGGGCACCTCATGCAGGGATTCGTAATAGGCGGATTCGGCAATAATGCCGGCGGACACCATGGTATCAAAGGCTAACTCCACGCCGGCCTTGATCATGGCCACCATGAGAATCCCGTTGTCAAAATATTCCTGCTCCGGGATGTCCGCATCCTGGGACGTTGATTTTTCAAAGGGCGTATCCTGGGTCTGGTCACGCCATGTGAGCAGGTTGGCGTCATCATTGGCCCAGTCTTCCATCATGGTCTTTGAAAAATAACCGGTCATGATGTCGTCCATGTGTTTGTTGTACAACGGTGCCCAGATCTCCTTGAGCTGCTCGCTCAATTCAAAGGCCTTGATTTTAGCCGGATTGGACAGCCGGTCCATCATGTTGGTGATGCCGCCGTGTTTCAACGCTTCGGTCACGGTTTCCCAGCCATACTGAACCAGTTTGGATGCGTATCCTTCATCCATGCCGTTTTCAATCATCTTGTCATAGCACAGCAATGCGCCGGTCTGCAGCACCCCGCATAAAATGGTCTGCTCACCCATGAGATCAGATTTCACTTCGGCGACAAATGAGGACTGCAGCACGCCTGCTTTATGGCCGCCTGTGCCGGCCGCATAGGCTTTGGCTAGTTCAAGCCCTTCTCCCCTGGGATCGTTTTCCCGGTGCACGGCAATCAGGGTGGGTACGCCAAACCCCCTTTTGTACTCTTCTCTGACTTCGGTACCCGGGGATTTGGGGGCCACCATGATAACGGTGAGATCCTCTCTGATCTGCATGCCTTCTTCAACAATATTAAACCCGTGGGAATAGGAAAGGCAGGCATCCTTTTTCATCAAAGGCATGACCGATTCAATGACGTTGGAGTGCTGTTTATCCGGGGTCAGGTTGATGACCAGATCCGCTGCGGGCAGCATCTCTTCATAGGAACCCACGGCAAAACCGTTTTCCGTGGCATTTTTCCAGGACTGGCGTTTTCCGGTGATGGCAGCTTCCCGTAACGTATAAGATACATCCAGACCGCTGTCTCTTAAATTGAGTCCCTGGTGCAGGCCCTGTGATCCGCATCCCACAATCACAATTTTTTTTCCCTTGAGTGCCTCAACCCCGTTAAATTCAGACGGGTCCATGAAACGGCACTGGGAGAGTTCTTCAAGTTGCAGCCGTAACGGCAGGGTGTTGAAATAGTTGGTGCCCATATCTTGTCTCCTTAATTTAGTGTTTAAACGGGAAGTCACCCATCCGGGGCGTTGCAGGAAAATGTGCAATCCTCACAACCATAAGGTTGCTTCCGGTTGCAAATTTCCCTGGGCCTTGCATCTGGGCAACGCCTCATCCAAACACTAGTTAAATAGTGGTATAAATAAAATGGCTTAAAATCTTTATTGCGTCAAATGAA
>JAKSBO010000565.1 GCA_022361095.1 Desulfobacterales bacterium
CTATAGAGGTATGCTTACGTAAATCGCAAAAACCATTAGATTTACGTCGTACCTGTGCAAAGTATAAATCATACCCATTACCACCAGACGGTCTTACAGCAGGTGTATTAGTGACGCAAATAGTTCCACCAATTGGATTAAGAACTATACCTTCAGGGTTAGATGGCCAATAAGTATTTGAAGTGGATACTGTCTTATATATATCCCACCGATAAGAGCTTCCGCTACCTCTAAATACAATAAAAAATAATTGCCATTTATTATTGAAATATTTGACATCTACATTAGCAATGACACCGCCGACTGAAGACGGATGGTTGTAAACAATGCTTGGAGAACCTACCACTTCTCTATTTGCATCCACGTTTACTAAGCGTACAGCAGGCGGGTGAACACGTGAAGTATAGTAAACTTTCCACCTTGCACCACCCGAAGGCGAGTAAATAACGGATGGCTCTGCCATGCCCCCAGATAATAATAACTTATGAGAATTCCAGTTGATTCCATCATTAGACTCAGAAGACCAAATTTGATTATGGACTTGTTGAGTGCATGGTGATAAACATGCTGTATAAAACATAACATACTTATAGGATCCACTTGAAAGATCCCAGTATTTTGATACGCTTGGATCTCCAAGATGCTCATACTGTGTACTACTGCTAATATCCCATGGATTAAGCGATATTACATAACTCGACCAATCTTTATTATTGTAAGAATATCTATAGTAGATTCTGTCATATGGGTATTCAGCACTCGTCTGCCAGGCAGAATACCACATTTTATAAACCGATCCGTCTTTCATTACATCGGGGCCATATATATTTTTACCCTCAAACATATCATTCATAGAAGTGACAGTATCAGCTGCATAAACTGTATTTATAAAATGAAAAAGTAATATACTGACCGTGATTGTTTTTAATATATAGATTTTTAACATTATAATCTCCATTAATGCTCACTATCCTGGAAAAGTCATTAAATCATCGACTATAAAACTGCATAATCAAACAAGTATCGTTGTTACCTTTCGTTTGGCAATTCTCCTTTTTAATAGCACTGTTTTCAAAAATCACTGACACTCAGTCAAATATCAACATATCCCATTTTATTTTTATCCATTCTTTTGATGATAATTATTGGCACTACATTGTTTGGAAAAGTTAGAACATAAGAAGCGACCACTACTATTCATCTGTACTACTATAGAGGCAATTAGGCTAGTAAATATTTTAATTAAAAAATAATACTAAG
>JAKSBO010000914.1 GCA_022361095.1 Desulfobacterales bacterium
ATCCGAAATAATAATAAAGAAACATGTGAAGACAAGCGTGACGGCGGCCGTTAATTTCCAGGACAGGCCCACCCCGGCCATAAAGCGCGTTGCTTTGGGTGCCCATCGTTCATCCCCTGTGACATTTTTTGTTGTAATCTGAGCCAGGATGTTGATAGCAACTCAGTTCACGGCTGTTCGTAAAAGCAGAAAAAAACAGTTGTATCGGCAGTCAACTATGATGATTCCGGTCATGTTTCATCGTCATTTTTTTATAGTACCATCATGGCCGCTGCAAGACAACAACTCAACAGTAATGGCAGCAGCCTTTAACCGTGTTTATCCGGAAACTGACAAGTGATAAGAAATTTTCAATAGATATACCACTTAAAAAGGCCGTAAATTACCCGGATTGTTATGCCTATACATTTGGAATCTCTATATTATCAGGATATTTACCATGTTTCATTGCATTGAACCAAACTGCCTGCATTTCATCTGTCATGACCTGAAGTTCATCAAAAACATCCATTGCAAATTCAACAGCCCCTACCCCGCTTGCAGTGATAACATGTTTATCGCGTGCTGATAACGAATGGGTATAGTCAGCATGGTTTGAATAATCAGGCACTTTGGATGAAAGATAATGTATTGAATTGCTTGTATGCTTTCGATTGCATAAAATACCGGCCCTGGCAAGGACGGTTGTGGCTGCGCAGATTGCACCAATTGGTATTCCGGCGTTTTCCAAGCGGATTAAAAAGGTCTTAATATCGGCAAAGGGATACTCATTTTCCCACATATTCCCGCCCGGTAAAATGAAAATCAGAATATCTTCGATATCAATCTGTGACAGAGTGAAATCCACGGAAACCCGCAATCCCCCCATTGAGGTTACCGGATTATCGTTAAATCCGGCAGTCACAATATCTAATTTTCCAAAACGCCGTAATTCCGGGAGAACATTTCCCAGCTCCCAGTCAGCATAACCATTGAACAATAAGGTATAAACTCGTGCCATTTATTCTTCCTTTCATTAAAAAAGTATTGATATCCAACCCGGAAATATCCGGGCAGGCAAGTCCCAGTGACGGCTCAGGGCAATGATCGCCCCCAGGGGAAATACGTTGTTGCAACATAGATATTTATGGTATTTATTCCTAATGAATAGTTTTGATCATGGATATAAAAAATTTGAATACCTTACGATCTGTTAACTTGAATCTATTGGTCGTATTTCACGAACTTTTGCTCGAAGGCAGCGTGTCCAGGGCCGCAAACAAACTGGGCATAAGCCAGCCTGCGGTAAGTCATGCCCTTGCCCGGTTGCGGG
>JAKSBO010000130.1 GCA_022361095.1 Desulfobacterales bacterium
CGTCAATCTCAAGTCCTTCAGGCAAGCGCTTTTCGAATCGCTTCAAGTTGTTCAATATTTTTTGATATCACCCGGGATAAACGCGAATATATTTTGGCCGGTCCATACTTTTTTTCGTGTTTGGTCAGAACGGGTTTGTAGTTTAATGCGACGGAACGGATGGTTTTATCCATGATTTCTGCCAGTTTTGCCGGGCGAAGCTTCATGTCGCCGGCGAAGGTTTTAAACGCATTTACATTTAATCTGTCCTGCCGGAATGTTTTGCCCACGGACATGGCAAAGTGTTTTTCCAGGGTGTCATATACCTGGGTAGACAACAGGTCATAATAGGGCGCCATTTTCAATTCATGGCCATGAATGATGGAGAAATTTTTGCCGTGGGCATCATGGTTACCGATTAAGGCATTAAATACTAAAACAAACGCCATTTCCGACCTTATTTCGGCACTCGGGCTCAAATATTCGTCAATCAATGATCGGCATTGGCTGAAGCCGGGACCCCCTTTAATCTGATATTTCCTGTCAACCGGCAGGCCCATAGCCTGGCAAAAATCTTCCTGGTGAATCCGGGCCACCCGCTCCGGCAGAATTTTTCTATCAAATCTTTCCACCAGATAAAGTTCATGGGAACTCATTTGAATTAGTTTGGAGTTAGGCACCCGGATTCCGATTACCCGGGCAAGATCCATGCAAAAGGCTTCATTTCTCTGGATACCGGGAAACATCGGACTCATGGGCTTTATGATATGGGTTGTTGCCGAACCGGAATTGGTGGGAAGATAAAATTTATTTTCTGAAAAATAGACAGGCAGTTTATCCTGGACTCCGGCAATGGAAAGACGGGCCGGCTGCATTTCCAAATACAATTGCGGGTGATCGGAAGATGTTTCCAGGCGGTCCAGGGCCTTTGTCAATTTTGGGGTTACATCCTCATAGCACCACGGCGTCAGATCGGGTGCCTCTCCTTGCGCCATGATGGACAGCGCCCCGGCGCAATCCCGGCCATAGAGATCAAGAAAAGCAAAGGTGTCCTTTTTATTAAATCGATTGTTAAAA
>JAKSBO010001105.1 GCA_022361095.1 Desulfobacterales bacterium
AATGGTGTCACCAAAAAAATCGATACGCACGGCCTTGTCTTCTTCATAAGCCGGAAAAATCTCCAGCCGGTCCCCCCTGACCCGGAAAGTACCCCGGTGGAAATCCACATCATTGCGGGTGTACTGGATATCCACAAATTTGCGGATCACCGCCTCCCGTGAAATTTCCATGTCCCGATCCAGGGTCACCCGCAGATCCAGGTACTCCTCGGGTGCCCCCAGACCGTAAATGCAGGAGACCGATGCCACCACAATTACATCCTTTCGGGCCAGAACGCTCCGGGTGGCCGAGTGCCGCATTTTATCAATCAGTTCATTGATGGAAGAATCCTTCTGGATATAGGTGTCCGAAGACGGAATATAGGCTTCGGGCTGGTAATAGTCATAATAGGAGACAAAATACTCCACGCAGTTATCCGGAAACAGCATCTTGAACTCATTGTAAAGCTGTGCAGCAAGGGTCTTGTTGGGTGCAATGATCAGGCTTGGCTTCTCCACCCGGTTGATGATATTGGCCATGGAAAAGGTTTTGCCCGACCCTGTCACCCCCAAAAGTACCTGGTATTTTTCGTTCGCCTCCGCACCCCGGACAAGATAGTCAATGGCCTTTGGCTGGTCCCCGGCCGGTCCATAGGGAGACACCAGATTGAACAGTCCCATATATTTTTCCTGTACTTTCCTTCGGTCTGGATAGATACTTAATAATTCGGTTCAGACGCTAATTAATATTTGTTGAACAATACAGGAGATACAAACCCCATGGAAGAAAAAAAAGAGACGGTTGCCGTTGTCGGTGCAAGCCCTTTGAAGGACAGGTATTCCAACAAGGCCCAAATTATGCTGGCGGAATACGGCCACACCCCCGTACCCGTAGCCCCAAAACACGAAACCATTGAAGGCAGAACCGTTTATCATGCGCTTTCAGATATTCCCCGGCCCATTGACACGGTGACCCTCTATCTGGGACCGGCCCGGCAGGCTCAGGTGATTGACCAGATTCTGGCCGTCAAACCCCAACGGGTGATCTTCAATCCCGGCACGGAAAACCCCCAAGCCTATGAAAGACTAAAATCTAACGGAATTACGGTTCAAGAGGCCTGCACCCTGGTGCTTTTGAAAACCAACCAGTATACGAAACCCTTTAATCCTTAATATGAATATGATATTTTGTGTTTAGACTAAAAGTCATCCATCTGCGGCGTTACAAAAAAAGTGTGTAATCCTCACATCCATGAGGTTGCTCCGGCTACAATTTTTTTACGCCTTGCACCTGGACAGTTTTTAGTCTAAACACAGGGTTTTTGTCTAAACACTACTTAAAATTTTATACAAGCCATCTGGAAAGAAGATTAAATGGATACACAAACCGCCAAAGGGCATTTTATTGAAAACATTATCAAAGAAGATCTTGCCGAAAATAAAAACAATGGTCGCGTGGCCACGCGCTTTCCGCCGGAACCCAACGGATTTCTGCACATCGGCCATGCCAAATCCATCTGCCTGAACTTTAAAATGGCCCGGCAATTCAACGGGAAGTGCAACCTGCGGTTTGATGACTCCAACCCGGCCAAGGAAAAACAGATCTACATCGACTCCATCAAGTCAACGGTTTCATGGCTGGGATTTGACTACAATACCCCGTTCTATGCATCAAACTACTTTGACGCCCTTCATGACTATGCCGTTGAATTGATCAAAGCCGGCAAAGCCTATGTATGCAGCCTCTCTGCCGATGAAATGAGGGAGTACCGCGGCACGCTCACCGACCCGGGTCAAAACTCCCCCTACAGAGACAGAAGCGTAGAAGAAAACCTGGACCTATTCGGACGGATGAAGGCCGGGGAATTTGATGAAGGCGAGCACACCCTCCGGGCCAAGATCGACATGGGTTCCCCCAACATCAACATGAGGGATCCGGTGATCTACAGGGTCAAAAAAGCCCCACACCCCCGCACCGGCGACAAGTGGTGCATTTACCCCATGTATGATTTCACCCACTGCATCTCCGATGCCCTGGAAGGGATTACACACAGCCTGTGCAGCCTGGAATTTGAGGATCACCGGCCCTTGTACGACTGGATTCTGGATAATATCACCATCCCCTGCCACCCCCAGCAGATTGAATTTGCCAGAATGAACATCAACTATACGGTGTTAAGCAAAAGAAAACTGCAGCGCCTGGTCAGTGAAAAGTTGGTATCCGGATGGGATGACCCGAGACTTCCCACCCTGGAGGGGATGCGCCGCAGGGGATACACCCCGGCAGCCATCCGCAATTTCTGTGATGTGATCGGGGTATCCAAAAAAGAGAGCCGCATTGACATGGGCCTGCTTGAATCCTGTCTCAGGGACGACCTCAACGAAAATGCCCCCCGGGTCATGGGGGTTATCCGGCCCTTGAAAGTCACCCTGGAAAACTACCCCGACGGCCGGAGCGAAACCCTGGAAGCCATGAACCATCCCAAAAAACCGGAAGCCGGCAAGCGTGACGTCAGTTTTTCCAAGCATCTCTATGTTGAGCAGGACGACTTCATGGAAGATCCCCCGAAAAAATTCTTCCGCCTGGGACCGGGACGGGAAGTACGCCTGCGGGCCGCCTACCTGGTTACCTGCAAAGAGGTGATTAAAAACGAGGCCGGGGAAGTGGTTGAACTGATCTGTACCTATGATCCTGAAACCCGCGGCGGCAATGCCCCGGACGGCAGAAAGGTCAAGGGCACCATCCACTGGGTAAATGCCCAAGACTGCATTGATGCACAGGTCCGGCTTTATGACAGGCTGTTCAAGGATGAGAACCCGGAAAAAGACGGCCGGGATTTTGTGGAAAATCTCAACCCGGATTCCCTTGAAATTCTGGAACACGCCAAACTGGAAAAAGGTCTTGAAAAGGCTGAACCCGAGGCTGTTTACCAGTTTGAACGTCTGGGCTATTTCTGCCTGGATTCAAAGGAGAGCACACCGGAAAAACCGGTATTTAACCGGACGGTGACGCTCAGGGATACCTGGGCAAAGGTTGCCAAAAAATAACCGGGCAGTCCCACTATTAAAAAAACCGGCATGGAGAAGGCCAGATTCTCCATGCCGGGTTTTTTATTTTTACTTTACGCCAAGACGCATTGCAACATCTTATTCAATGCGCCAGGTTGTCCCCTGGGGCCCATCCTCCAAGACGACTTTCATTGCCTGGAGCTGATCCCGGATTTCATCGGCCCGGGCAAAATTTTTAGACTTCCGGGCTGCGGCACGTTCAGCGATCAATGCATCAATCATGGCAGGGTCCACATCCTGGTCTGCCATTGCTTTGTCTTTTTTGTCGGCAAAATAGTCATCCGCCGGCAACATAAAAATGCCCAGAATGTTTGAGGCGGACCTGATATCCGCATAAATGCCGGCCAGCAGCTTTTTGCCGCTGTCCCCGGGTGCGTCACCCGCATCATCCAGCAGTTTATTGCCTTTCTTAACCGCGTCAAAGACTTCGGCCATGGCCTTTGCAGAGTTGAAATCATCGTTCAATGCATCAACCATATCCGCCCACAACGGTCCGTTTTCTCCCCCGGCAGTTTCCGGGGTAATACCGGCCTTGTCCAGACGCTCCAGGAAAGCATAAATACGGTCAAGACCCACGGAGACCTCGCGCATACTGTTTTCACTGTAATCAATGGGGGAACGGTAGTGCTTGGACAACAGGAACATGCGGATCACTTCCGGACTGTAGTCGGCCAGCACCGCCTTGATCATGGTGAAGTTGCCTAGGGATTTGGACATCTTCTCATTGTTAATGTCCACAAATCCGTTGTGTATCCAGTATTTGACAAAGGGTACGCCAAAAGACGCCTCGCTTTGGGCAATCTCGTTTTCATGGTGGGGGAAAATCAGATCCTTGCCTCCGCCATGGATATCAAAGCTCTCCCCAAGATATTCGTAACTCATGGCGGAACATTCAATGTGCCATCCGGGCCGGCCTTTACCCCAGGGACTGTCCCAGAAGGGTTCGCCGGGCTTGGCCGGTTTCCACAACGTGAAATCCAGGGGACTTCTCTTTTTCTCGTCCACGGCAATCCGGGCGCCCGCCTGCATATCATCGGGGTTGCGGTGGGATAATTTCCCATATTCATCAAAAGAGGAGATGGAAAAATAGACATCCCCGCCTTCCACATGGTAGGCCTTATCCAGGTCAATCAGGCGCTGAACAAAACGGATAATATGATCAATATGCTCGGTGGCTTTGGGCGCGATGGTAGGCCGAAGCACATTAAGCGCGTCCATTTCATTGTGAAATTCATCAATATATTTTGTGGTGATGGCTGTACAGGAGTCGCCGGTCTCATTGGATTTTTTGATAATCTTATCATCCACATCCGTAAAATTACGCACATAGGTCACCTCATACCCGAGCTGCATCAGCCACCGGTACACCATGTCAAACACCACCACGGATCTGGCGTGGCCGATATGGCTGGTGTCATATACGGTGGGACCGCAGACATACATGCCGACCTTGTTGGCTTTAATTGGAACAAATTCTTCTTTTTTCCCGCTCTGGGTATTATAAATCCGTAAACTCATTGCTTTGTATCCTGTATCTTAACTTTGTTTTTATACAGTAGCACCGTGGCCTGGGCTGCAATGCCCTCTTTCCTGCCAATAAATCCCAAATGTTCGGTGGTGGTGGCTTTGATGTTCACACAGTCCGGAGACAATTGCAGAACCCGGGCAATGCAATCGGCCATGGCCTTTTTATGGGGACCCATCTTCGGGGCCTGGGCAAAAATGGTGCAGTCCAGATTGCCCACCATAAATCCTTTTTCCTGAATTTTCCCGTTGCATATACTTAGAAACCGGGTGGAGTCCATACCTTTATATGCCTGATCCGTATCCGGAAAATGCTCCCCGATGTCACCCAGGCCCGCCGCCCCTAAAAGGGCGTCACATACGGCATGCAGCAGCACATCCGCATCCGAATGCCCTTTCAACCCCATGGCATGTTCGATCTCGACCCCGCCGATGATCAGCCTAGGGCCGACAACCAACTCATGGACATCGGTTCCTGTACCCACCCGTATCTCCATCAAATCTCCTTTGCATCAAATTGGCCCATTAATATATGCATCCTGGACCCAAAAATCCAGTTCTAAATATGATTCGGGTTAACACGTATTTAACAACGAGGTTATCCTCCAAATCTATTTTTTTGAAAAAGAGACACCCTGCATGCCCACCAGCCGGGCAATGAGAACAGCCAGGTAAATCTGACCGAATATGGCCTCCATGCTTGCCAGGGTCCGGGATTTATCATTAACGGGGGACAAATCACCATATCCCAGTGTGGAGAGGGTGACCATGGAAAAATATTTTAAAATCCCCGGATTGTCACGGATGGTTTCATGGGGAATGGAAAACGACCCCGGATATGCCAATTCCAATATCAGATACAATTTGGCAAAAAGCATGGCCGCGAACAGATAGACCACAAGGGCTGCCGAGACCACGTCCCGGGTCACCACGGGTGATCGAAAAATAAACAGGATAATAAGCAGGGATATGTAAGATAGAAACATGGCCTGGATCACGGCGGACGCCATGAGCATATGCGCTTCAAGGGTGTAAAAATATGCCTGCCAGACAAAAAACAGGCAAGGCAGCATCAGGACAAAGGACGCGGCCTGGGACAATTTCTTGTCCCGGGCCACGGAAAGCACTGCCGTAAGCATAATCAATGAAAAGGTTATGTTGAAAAACAATTCAGGGCGGTCGGATTGTGAAAAAAACGGGGCGGCAATAACGTTGAGCAGTACACTGCATAAAAGAATGGTGTATTTATTTTCCAGGAAAACACGCAACATCATCTATTTAATGCGCTCCTTTCCGAACTTAACTTAATACCCTTAACCCAATAGTGTCCGAAACCAGATGACTCACGGCCATGGGCCGAACCGGCATATCAGGCGCCGGGCTGCGCCCACAACAAAGCTTGAAAGATCTGAGTAACTTACCCAGACTTTCTTATAAAAATACTTTGGACATTATTATATATGATAACTGTATAAGCAACACAGATCTTTCAATTTTCGTTGCGGGCTCGAACACCATTAAAATCAAGCCAGCCCGCAGCGGTTATGCCGTCTCCCTTTCTACTCAAAGGTGACCGGAGAATAATCCTTTGGCAGGTGGGCTGTCCCCAGGGTACAGGGCAGGCCCGAGGCCTGGGAGATATTGGCTGCGACCTTTTCAATGTCCGGGCAGAATCCGCCCTGGGTCTTATCCCACCCGTCTTGGGTTTTGGACGCAAATGAGCAGGTGCACAAATGAATCGCCTGTGCCCCTTTGGACTTCAAAATTTTTGCCATATCCGC
>JAKSBO010000278.1 GCA_022361095.1 Desulfobacterales bacterium
AAAGGTCGATGAAACGTATCGACGTGAAATTCTCGACGCTGTTCTACCGTTTATTAAAAGCAGAAATTCAGGGGCCGGGGAGGCGCTGGATGAACTTGCTTATGCTGCCTGCTATTCGGATTCTGAATTGCGTTATCTTGCCCAAAGCCTGGAGGCGATGCATGATGACTGGCAAACCCGCAATGCCCGCAACATCTATCGGCAGATCGGAGACCATGATAAATATCTTGAGCTTCGGTTAAAGGTTATGGAAGTTGGTGCTGATTACCATGACCTGGCTGAGTTTTACTGGGAAACAGGTGAAAAGAAGACGTCGCTTCAGATCGCCCCGAAAGGGCTTAAGAAGGCAAGAGGGCGAATGGATGAATTGCGGGCGTTTGTGGCCGAACGGGCGCAGGAGTCGGGAGACCTGGATCCAACTACAGTTTGATCAGACGACAGACGGTTTAACCCTTGATAAATAAAATGCTGGGAATCAACCAGTCCACCCTGTCCAGGAAACTGAAGCGCCAGCCCTCTTATATTGTCCATTAAGCAGGCACCCCCGGAAAGATACAGAGATTCTCGGCAACGGATAAATTTTATGGCATTTTATGATCATTTGTGGTTTACTTGCCGAATAATTCCGGGAATCATTCCCAGTCAAGATCATTTTACATTTTTATTCGCTCAGCAGGAGGCAGAATAATGAACATGAAAGTCGCGGGACTTTTGTCTTTTTTTCTTATCTTCATCACGTCAGCTACAGTGGGAGCAGAAAGCGCCCCGAAACGGACAACCACCTGGAACGGGCTTTATGTGGGCCTTTCGGCCGGTATTGAACGCGGAAAAGCCGACCCGGATGCCCGGGTAAAAGAGCAGGGGTATTTCGTGAATCAAGATCCCGGGCAGTTGAATCCTCTGGCATCCATGACGATCAAGGGGCATGATCTTTCCGGCGGCCTGCTGTGGGGATATGCCTTTCAGAAAGGAAATTGGGTATTGGGCCTTGAGGCGGATGTTTCTGCGGCGGATTTCAATGAAAGTTACAGCAGCGGAAACCGCAATTACATTACCCAGCCGGCCCATACTTTTTCCATTACAACCCGGGTGGAATCAAACTGGTCCGCAAGGCTGCGGCTGAGGCTGGGATATGCCTGGGAGGATTCCCTCTTTTTTGCGGCTGCCGGTCCGGTATGGACACGGCTTGACTATACCTTTTCATTTTCAGATACATTCGCGCCGGAATCTGCCTATGTGGATGATGATGAGGTGAAAACCGGATGGACCGCGGGCCTTGGGTATGAGAAAAAATTGGGAACGGCCTGGTCGCTGAGGGCGGAATGGTTGTACACTTACTTTCACAATATCATTGATACGGACAGCACCCTGACACTGAACCCCCCTGACGGGTTTACCCATGAGGTGGATTATGAAACACACAGCCTGCGCCTCTGCATTATCCGCAGTTTTTAGCGGTTTCCGCAGATGCTGACATCCCCGGTCCCTGTCTGCCGGGGATGCCTATAGGGTTATCACCACAGTGGTGCCGTGGTCGATAATATAGAGGATCGTTGCCTCCCGGCCCTGCTCCTGCAGGGTTTCCGTCCTGATCCAGATGAGCGATCCCGGAAAGGAAAACTTGAAGGGATAAAGGGATAGGAATTTCCTTTTTGCCTGGTAAGGTATAGCAAATCATGACAGGATCATCAAGAGCCTGAAATATGGCTCCAGCCGGGCGCAGCTACAACATGTTGTAGCTGCGCCCGGCTGGAGCTTCGGTGTCAAAG
>JAKSBO010000775.1 GCA_022361095.1 Desulfobacterales bacterium
CCGGTTCGAGCCCGGCTGGCTCCACCAATTCAGATGTCAGATCTCAGAGAACAGATTTCAGATAGCGCCGCGCAGCGGCGCACAATACTTCTGACATCTGATTTCTGGAGCGCGCTTAACGCGCGCGATGTTCTTTAACAATTCGGAAAGTTGTAAAGGCGCAGAACAGAACGCAAGTTCTGTTCAGGGTATGTTGCATTTCAAAACCAGCGTATGACCCGAATCTGATTTCTGACATCTGAAATCTGATGTCTGGATTTCTTTGGGTTATATGGTCAAGCGAATAAGCGCTCATGGTGGATGCCTAGGCGACAACAGGCGATGAAGGACGTGGTAGGCTGCGATAAGCCTCGGGGAGCTGTCAAACGAGCTTTGATCCGGGGATTTCCGAATGGGGCAACCCAGCAGGAGTTATGTCCTGTTATCCCATTACTGAATACATAGGTTTTGGGAGGCGAACTCGGGGAAGTGAAACATCTCAGTACCCGAAGGAAAAGAAATCAACCGAGATTCCGCAAGTAGTGGCGAGCGAACGCGGAGTAGCCTAAACCGTTGTGTTTACACAGCGGTGTTGCGGGACTTCAATGTGGTATTGTTCAACTGTTAGAAGAACGCTTTGGAAAGAGCGGCCATAGAACGTGAAAGCCGTGTATTTGACAACAGTTGACAGCCTATAAGTATCCCAAGTAGGTCGGAACACGTGAAACTCTGACTGAATCCGGGGGGCCCACCCTCCAAGGCTAAATACTAGTTGGTGACCGATAGCGCATAGTACCGTGAGGGAACGGTGAAAAAGTACCCCTGTTAGGGGAGTGAAAAGTACCTGAAATCATGTGCCTACAAAGTGTAGGAGCCCTTTGGGGTGACTGCATGCCTTTTGCATAATGAGCCTGCGACTTACTCTACGTGGCGAGGTTAAGTATGAACGGAGCCGAAGCGAAAGCGAGTGTGAATAGCGCGTCTAGTCGCGTGGAGTAGACCCGAAGCTGAGTGATCTAACCATGGCCAGGCTGAACCTCCGGTAACACGGAGTGGAGGGCCCAACCATTGCGGGCTGAAAACCGCTTGGATGAGCTGTGGTTAGGGGTGAAAGGCCAATCAAACTCAGTGATAGCTGGTTCTCATCGAAATAGCTTTAGGGCTAGCCTTGCGCAATAGCACACGGGGGTAGAGCACTGACTGTTCGCGGGCCCTTACCAGGGTACCAACAACTATCAAACTCCGAATACCGTGCTGCCGTACCGCAGGAGTCAGACTATGGGGGATAAGCTCCATGGTCGAAAGGGAAACAGCCCAGACCGCCGGTTAAGGTCCCTAATTTAAGCTAAGTGGTTTGAAGGATGTGGAGCTGCATAGACAGCCAGGATGTTGGCTTAGAGGCAGCCACCATTTAAAGAGTGCGTAATAGCTCACTGGTCGAGTGGTTCTGCGCCGAAGATGATCGGGACTAAAGCTTAAAACCGAAGCCGCGGATCGTGAATTTATTCACGGTGGTAGAAGAGCGTTGTATACGGGTTGAAGCCGATGAGGAATCGGAGGTGGACTGTATACAAGTGACCATGCAGGCATGAGTAGCGAAAAACCGGATGAGAATTCCGGTCCCCGAAAACCCAAGGATTCCTGGGGCAGGTTCGTCCGCCCAGGGTTAGTCGGGTCCTAAGGCGAGGCCGAAAGGCGTAGTCGATGGGCAACAGGTTAATATTCCTGTACTACTGTAACGGAGTGATGGAGGGACGCAGTATGCTAGGTGAGCCGGCGATTGAAAGTGCCGGTCGAATAATGTAGGGCGAGCTGTAGGCAAATCCGCAGCTCACAAAGCCTGAGATTTGATAGGCTGCAATTCCTTCGGGATGAGCAGAATCACCGATGCTTTGCTGACGAGAAAAGCTTCTAAGCGTTGAAGTTACAGTATCCGTACCGTAAACCGACACAGGTAGGTGAGGCGAGAAGCCTAAGGGGCGCGAGAGAAACCACGTTAAGGAACTCGGCAAATTAACCCCGTAACTTCGGGAGAAGGGGTGCCAGCATGGTGAAAGGACTTGCTCCTGGAGCCTGGTCTGGTTGCAACAAAGCGGCGGGTGCGACTGTTTAACAAAAACACAGCTCTC
>JAKSBO010000479.1 GCA_022361095.1 Desulfobacterales bacterium
CACATAAGCTACGTGGAAAACTTCTTGCTATCGGGGGTGCCATCACCATAGCCTTGATCGCTACAATTGTTTTTCTGGTTTCAAGATTTGTAATCAAACCACTTCAGCACATCGTAATGGATCTTAAGAGTATTATTAAAGGCGACCTGACAAAGAGGCTTGATGTATTATCAAAAGACGAGATTGGGACATTATCCGAGTGGCTTAATGAGTTTGTGGAAAAACTTCAGGATATCATTTCAACTATGGCTTTGAGAGCATCAAGTCTTGACAAGGAATCCTCCACACTTTCAGATACTGCCAGAGAGATGTTTAGCGGGACAAACAAGATATCTGATAAATCAAACCATGTCGCAGAGGCTGCGGAAAAATTGAGTACAAATATGACATCCATAGCAGCTACGACAGAAGAATCATCTCAGAATTTAAGCACGGTGTCTGTTTCTGCCGGAGAAATGAACGTAACCATCCATGAAATCCAGCAGCAGACTGAAAAAACACAATCAATAAGTATTGAGGCCGTTCAGAAAACACAAAATGCAGTGGGAAAAATCAATGAGCTGAGCAGCTCTGTAAAAGTGATAGAAAATGTAGTAGGAACAATCAATGATATTTCAGATCAAACCAATCTTCTAGCATTAAATGCGACGATAGAGGCTGCAAGGGCCGGGAAAGCCGGGAAGGGTTTTGCAGTTGTAGCCAATGAAATAAAAGAATTGGCCAATCAGACTGTCGAAGCAACAGAGGAGATAAAGAATAAAATTGTTAATATTCAAAATACTACTTCAAATACTGTCAATGACATTGAACAGGTGTCTATTTCTATTGGGAGTGTCAATGAAATGTTAGACACTGTTGCTACTGCTGTTGGAGAACAATCCAAAACAACAAGAGAAATTACAGAAAATATGGATCAAGTAGCACAGGGTATCCAGCAGGTAAGTGAAAACGTAACACAAAGCTCGACAGTGACCTCAGAGATTGCAAAAAATATCTCAGATGTGCACCAATCCTTAGGTGTTGTATCTTCGAGCAGTATAGAAGTGGATAAAGGGTCTGGTGAATTAAGCGGACTTGCAGAAGAGTTGAATCAAACGGTGATTCAGTTTAAGGTTTAAATTTAATTCATACCGTTTCTAACCCATATCCGGTTTTACTCTCAAAAATTTAAACAAACAACAATTCACGTCCCGGAAATGGCTTAAGAAGGCAAGAGGGCGAATGGATGAATTGCGGGCGTTTGTGGCCGAACGGGCGCAGGAGTCGGGAGACCTGGA
>JAKSBO010000173.1 GCA_022361095.1 Desulfobacterales bacterium
CTGCTGTTCCGCCTTATCCAAACTGGTTTTGGATGCAAACTGGTTTTTGGCCAACGCCCTGATCCGCTCCAGTTCCTTGGAGGCTAATCCCATATTAGAGCGGGCAAGTTCGGCATCTGCTTTTAAATTCTCCGTATCCTGTTTAAGCAGGCGAATATCAGCCCGGGCCTGGTCCACCCGGACCCGGGCGCTTTTTTCATTCAGGACAAGGGTGCGCTGGTCTATACGTAAAAGACTCTCGCCTTTATCAATCTGTGCGCCCTCCCGGAAATCAGGGTGAATATAATCAATCCGCCCTGCAATCTCCATGGTCAATTTCACACTGTTTCGGGGCTCAACCGTGCCAAAGGCCTCAACCGTCATATCAGAACTGCCCGATACTGCAGGAACGCATAACACCGTGGGTGGTGTGGGCGTCATTTCCTTTTTTTGGGGTTTATCCCTGGAAACAAACAGCCAAAACGCCACGCCTGCTGCAACCAACAGAACCACAGCCACACGCATCAGTCTGAATAAAAAAGAAGGCATAGGTATTTTCCTTTGATTAAACACCGGTGTCCATATTTAAAGGGTTCCCCTCCTGAATCGACAGGCAGTTACGGAATATGATTTTCTCCAAGCAGTAACTTGAAAAAATAAAGTTGATCTTCGGAATACTGCACACTGCGCTTTAAGCTTTGGCAGACGTGCAACATTTAAGCTGCATGCAGCAAGTGCTTGAACAGCAACCGGCCAACCGGCAGGGTTTGCCGTTTCCCAGTTGATCTTAAAAAAAATTATCCCGCCTGGCTACTCTTTTTTTAAGATGCTTCTTTTGAGCGGGCAGTTGCTTTGGCGGCAGATTTGCTGTCAGACTTGACTTCGGAAGCGGTGTGACTTTCTTCAGATGTACCGGCCCGTTTGGATGCAGCCCGTTTTGCACCTGCCTTGCTCCGGGGTTTGGCAGTTGCCGAAGAAGCGACTTTCTTCTTTCGGTCATTATTGGCTTTGGGGGAGACGCCCCTTAAAATGGGCATGACCTCTTCGCGTTTCTCAGCGAATAAAAGGGAAATTTCTTCTTTACGGGTTTCATCAAGAACGATATTGGAATTTTCAAGAAAATCAAATAAATTGTCAGCAATATCTAACATCTTATCATAGGCGTCTGCCTCTTTTTTTGTCGCGAATGTCATTTTTTCATCTCCATCCCTGACAACAATATATTGGACAATTACAGGCATTTTTTCTCCTTGAGAATAAAATTCTTTAACAAAGGGAAGCGTTTCATCTAAACTTTTTTATATAAAAAAAACAGAACCGGGTAAAGGGATTTTAGTTTTGCCTGCGGCAATTGGTTAAAAACAGCCTATCCTTTCATGGCTGGCACCAGCCCGGGTAATGGACTTATGGTATTCGCCCTCATTTTTTAAAGTAAAGCCAAATACCAGATCTTGTGGTTTGGAAAATTTGGTCAATAGCGACTGGTCATAGACAGATTGTTCGATCTTCTATTCCTTATAACGCCGCGCTAAAAGGCTGTAGTGGTGGCGCAAAACGCCGGAACGGAGTTTCAAGCCACGAAGCGGTTGATGTTTGAGCAAGTTGTTAAATGTCATTCACGAAACCTTGATTGCCCTCTATGAAATATGTAAATTCTTTTTGGTTTTTTAGCGACTCCAATACATCAAATTTGAAATATGCGCTCCCAATATTAAAACGGACAGGAAGCTTAGATAACTTGGATTTAAATTGTTTGAATGTGTATTCCTTAGGTATTTCCCAAACTGTCCCGTGGACTGCTTCGGGCTTCACATATGAAATCCCAAGCTTTCTGAGAATCTCTACCGTTTTTTGCATATCGTATACATGAGTAACTACAATATCCCAGCTGTTATGCTCAAAATAACCTTTTTCATAAACCTCAAGGCTTCGTTCTGTTGAGTATGCCGATCCAAATCGTATTTTTCTGCCTGTAGCTTTTTCAACGAGAACACCGCCGGAACCAACAGTCATATATAGGGTATTACGAGTTTCAATATATTTCTTAGTCTGTAAAAAAATAACCCACCCGTAATCCCTTTCAATGATCGAGTCTGCAACCACATCCATCTCTTCATCAAGATCAGCTCTTATCAATTCAATTGCTTCTTCTTTAGTAATCATTTGATTTTAGTATTTAACGAGTTATTCTCCGGTTGTCCGGTCATCTTGAGCAATCTGATATCTAACCGTATATCAGTATAGTCGCCACCTATAAAGAATATTCAGAGAAAAGTACATTGTAAATTGATTTGTCGGAAGTTAATCGTTCTTTTATCAGCCGATATTCTTTGGACACTCAAATATTCGGGCGGTATTCATGATGCAAAAAAAGAATTCCAAGGCGTGCATTCATGTTATGAAATGTCGCTTTTGGTCGGAGCTCTCCGAATACAA
>JAKSBO010000913.1 GCA_022361095.1 Desulfobacterales bacterium
ATACTGATAATACCCGTGATCTTATCTTTCTCGTTCCGGATATAATCCCAATTTATCTGGACATCTATTTCCCGGCCATCTCTGGTTTTTTCCCGGACCTCATACATGGTGGGTTCAGGTTCCTTGGCAATGATATTCTCATAATATTCCCGAATTTGATCACGATGGCCGTCATCTACTGTCAGGTCCCATAGATACATGCCGGAAAGTTGATCCGGTTCGTACCCTTGTATGTGGTGGTGGGCAGGGTTACTGTAAACGATTTTACCTTCCAGGTCCGTAAGCTGTATACCAAAAGGCGCTGTATTTACTAACGTTCTGAACTTTTCCTCACTTTGCTTGAGAGTGGTTTCCGCCCGTTTACGCTCGGAGATATCGATATCAAGGCAGAAGAGTTCACGATCGCACCCCGGAACCTCGACAATGACATGATGGGAGATCACCGGTACCCGGGAACCGTCTTTATGCCTCAGCAACAGCTCCCCCGAAGGAATGGGGCGGCCTGAATCCGCCATTTTACGCATCTCTTCAGAGACGGCATTCCTCATTTCAGGCGGGATAATCAGATCAAGGAGGCTGCGGCCGATTGCCTCTTGCCGAGTATAGCCATAAAGCTTTTCCGATGCTTTATTCCAATATTGAGTCGTCCCGTCAAAACCATATCCCTGGACAGCGACGGCGTCTACATTCTCCATCAAATTTCGAAATCTTTTCTCACTTTCCTGTACAAACTTTTCCGTTCTTTGGCGCTCGGTAATATCCTTTGCAACCGCATAATAGTATGTTGCATTCTCCAATCTGATTTTTTGGCCGGTCACTTCAACGCATATTAAATCGCCGTTTTTGGTTTTATGAGTGGTTTCAAATTTTTTAGGTGTATTAAACGGCACCTCATCCCAGAAAGCTAAAAATTGCGCCATTGAAAATTTTTGATCCACGTCATCGATATGGAGCTGAAGAATTTCCTCTTTTTTCCGGTCCAAACATGCGCACGCGCCTTGGTTTGCATCGACAATCCTGCCTTTGTCGGATATTAAATAAACGGCATCGGAAACGGTCTCAAACAATTGGTGATACTTTTTTTCGCTTTCGGTTATCTGCTTGATGAAAATCATTTCCTCAATTAATTTTGTAATTCTCATCCCGATTATTTTAAACAGATACGCCTCATCATCGTTCCACAAATGGTCAATTTCGCAATGATGCAGGCCGAATATCCAGGCGACATCATTCCGGGGTTTCAATGCCATGAACATCAGGGACTTAACTTCGAATTTTAAAGCAATCTCATTGCGCATTCCCCGGCCCGCAGGCGGATCAATTTGAGGGGACCCGATATTTTGAAGGGCGCGGCTGCAGTACTCTGCCATATCACGGGTCATGGGCACCGCTGCATTCAACGCCTTGGCACCGGGAAACAACGGCGTTGTTCTCTCATATGCGATGTCAAATGTCCCCAAATCAGGGTTACAAGGATAAAACAACCAGGCCCGATCGCATGAAAACAGCCCAAGTAATTTTTCAAGAATTTGATCTAAGACCTCATCAGCGTCAGCACGTATATTGATTATCGCTTCAATTTCTTCAATGGCAGATAAAATGCGATCCGGATTCATAAAATGCTCCAGTACGGTTTGCGACTTGCTATGCTTGGTTCTCCCAAGCCTACTCCATCAATTTTTTCTTATTCCAAAAGACAAGGGCAAGTTATTAATACAGGCGTTATTTAATAATTTTCAGGTTCTCGATCTAAAACGTCAATAACAGCCATGGGCCGATCTTTCAGCACCCAGGCTTGACCCAAAACAACATATGAAATAAGCTTGGTAACTTATCGGTACTTTCATATAACGGCCACGGGCTGACCTGACATATCAGTTGCCAGGTACAGCCCACAACAAAGCTTGAAAGATCTGAGTAACTTACCCAGACTTTCTTATAAAAATTTTACGAAACAGGTGGCAACATTGAAAAATAACTAATTGCCGGAGAATGCTCACCGAATAACCGAATATCAGTGGGATCCTTTTTTCTATTGACCCCGGCTTAGCACCATAAATCAACTATGAAAGAATATCATTCCAGTGAAATGAAGTAAATCAAAACCAAGGATTAATCGTGTAAAAGATATCCGGCCGGAACTTTTTTTGACAAAAAAAAGCGATCCTAGTATGGTTTGCCCCCCAACCCAAGAATGAAAGGATCAAGTCAAATGTCAGAGAGCTTATATAAAAATTACGTTAACGGCAGATTCATGGACAACAAAACCGGGGAACGGTTTTCTGTGGTCAATCCTGCCACGGGAGAAGAGATCTATCAGGTGGAGACAGCCGACGAATACGTACTCAACGCCGCTGTGGAAAGCGCCGAAAAAGGCTTTCGGATCTGGTCGGCCATGGATGCGCCCCGGCGCAGCCGGATTCTCATGAAAGCCGTATCCATTCTGCAAAGAAAAAATGATGAACTGGCCCGCATTGAAGTCCTGGATACCGGCAAACCCCTGCAGGAGGCGGCCGAGGTGGATGTGATCACCGGCGCCGAGGTCATAGAATTTTTTGCCGGCATCGCACCGGGAATCGAAGGCTGCCAGCAGGACCTTGGCCGGGATTTTTACTATACCCGCAGGGAACCTTTGGGGGTGTGTGCCGGTATCGGCGCCTGGAATTATCCCATTCAGATTGCCTGCTGGAAATCCGGGCCCGCCCTTGCCTGCGGCAACAGCATGATTTTCAAACCCTCTGAAGAGACGCCCAGGGGTGCCCTGGAACTGGCCCAGGTGTACACCGAGGCCGGTGTGCCGGACGGGGTGTTCAACGTTGTCCAGGGTGCTGCGGGTGTGGGGCAGTGGCTCACAGGGTGTCCGGACATTGAAAAGGTATCGTTTACCGGCGAGGTGGGAACCGGGAAAAAGGTGATGGCCTCTGCAGCCGCAACCCTGAAAGATGTGACCATGGAGCTTGGGGGAAAATCCCCGTTAATTGTCTTTGAGGATGCCGGCATTGACGATGCGGTCAGTGCGGCCATGCTGGGCAATTTTTACACCCAGGGAGAGATCTGCACCAACTGTACCCGGGTATTTGTTCATGAAAAAATAAAACCGTTGTTTTTAAAAACCCTTTTGTCGCGGATACGGGCCAACATCAAAATGGGTGATCCCATGGACCTTGCAACCAACTTTGGCGCCCTGATCTCCAAAGACCATCGGGACAAGGTGCTGGATTACATTGAATCCGCACGGCAACAGGGTGCAACCCAATTGTGCGGAGATACACTGCCCGATCTGCCCGCACCTTTCTGCAACGGTTATTTTGTCCCGCCGGTGGTGTTTTCCGACTGCACCGATGATATGACCATTGTCAAAGAGGAGATCTTTGGGCCCGTGATGGCGGTACTTGGGTTCGACGATGAAGAGACGGTGATCCGGCGGGCCAATGCCACCCACTATGGCCTGGCAGCCGGGGTGTTCACCAAAGATATCCAGCGGGCCCACCGGGTGATCCATCAGCTCGAGGCAGGCATCTGCTGGATCAATGCCTATGGCAACTCTCCGGCCCAGATGGCTGTGGGCGGGTACAAACACTCGGGGATCGGCCGGGAAAACGGCATTGAAACCATCCGCCACTACACCCAGGTCAAATCTGTGTACATGGGCATGGGGCCTATTGAATCGCCCTTTTAACCCTTTTAATTTATTCTTTTTCACAGCTTATTAATTATTACGGCTGTGGCGCATAATTTGTGCGCCACAGCTTTTTTTATTTCCGGATAAATCAACACCAAGGCCATATGAAAAGCAATTTACCATGAAGGAGATGAAGCGCATGAAGAATAGACCTTAAGTCATCTTCATGTCCTTCATTCTCTTCATGGTTTTAGCTAAAATCATCGTATATTTATGGCAACGTGCCCTAAAGCGCACTCAAAAACAACTTGACTTCATCTTAACACACCTATACCCTTCTTAAGGTCGAACCAAATAAACCATAGCGACGACAGACCACAAAGCACAACCAATCAAAATTAAATAAAAAAAACATGGATTTAAAAATACAAGGGTGCCAGACAAACAAAAACAGCATATATAAAACCGCTCAATGGTAGGACATTAATGGATACAAACCATCCCATCAATTTCAAGCCTGTCACAGGCACCAACAAATCCGGAGCCATCCGGCTTCAGATTGAGGCGGCCATTCTGGACAATATTTTCCAGCCCGGAGACCGGCTTCCCAGCGAGCGGGAACTGCAGGAGGCGTTTAAAACCAGCAGGGGATCGGTTCGGGAAGCATTGGGCGCGTTAAAACAGAAAGGGCTTTTGGAGGCGAGGAAAGGAGCCCGGGGCGGGTACTACATCCGGGAGATGGATATCAACGACACCATTGACCAACTGGCCGTGATGATCAAACACCAGCAGATGCCCCTGGCAAAACTGCTGGAGTTCCAATATGCCATGGACCAGGCCGTTCTGGCCGCAGCCGTAACCAACGGCAAGCCGGCCGACATTGACCAATTGGACGCAATGGCCGATGAACTGGTCTTATTGTGCCAAGCCCGGGACCCCGATTATGAACAGATTTCGGCCATTGACAAGAACCTGAACCTGCTCATGGTAAAGATGACGGAAAACCCCTTTTTTGAATGGATGATGCGATCCGTTCAGCTCACCTTCCGATCCTATGAGTTTGTTGTATACCAGACACCGTCAGTGCGCACCGCCATTGCCCAGAACTGGAAAAACGTCGCCCTGGCCCTCAGGGAGCGTAATTTTCAAAGGGCCACCAGGCTGTATGGCCACTGGTATGTGTTATTGGAGCAATGCCTTTGCAAGCAGTTCGGCCATAAAGTATTTGAGCAAAAAACGGTACAGCCCTGTGTATCCGACACACAAAATTAAGATTTAAGAACGTATTTTGGGTTAGGCATTTATAAGAAAGTTTATGTAAATTACTAAGATCTTTCAAACTTTGTTGTGGGCTGAGCCTGGCAGCAGATATGTCAGGTCAGCCCGTGGCTGTTATAAGGAACAATTCATTTATGACAAAAAGACAATACGATTATATTATCATCGGGGGCGGATCAGCAGGATGCGCACTGGCCAACAGACTGAGCGCATCGCCTGACAACCGGGTGCTGGTGCTGGATGCCGGACGCCCCGACTATATATGGGATCTGTTTATCCACATGCCCGCCGGACTCACCGTGCCTTTGGGCAACAAATGGTATGACTGGTGCTACGCATCAGACCCGGAACCGTTTATGAACAACCGGCGGATTTTCCATGGCCGGGGAAAGGTGCTTGGCGGCGCAAGTTCCAGCAACGGCATGATCTATATCCGGGGCAATGCCATGGATTACCAGCGGTGGTCAAAGGATAAGGGCATGGAAAACTGGGATTATGCCCATTGCCTGCCCTACTTCAAACGGCTGGAAGACAGAATGGCCACCCCGGACAGATACCATGGCAAAGAGGGGCCGCTGAATCTGGAAATCGGTCCGTGTACCAATCCCCTGTTCCGGGCATTTTTCGAGGCGGTCCAAGAGGCGGGTTTTCCATTGACCAAAGACGTCAACGGATTCTGCCAGGAAGGGTTTGGCCCCTTTGACCGGAACATCAAAAAGGGCAAACGCTGGAGTGCGGCCCGGGCTTACTACCATCCGGTGAAGCACCGCAAAAACCTGAAACTGATCATGCGCGCCATGGCCACCCGCATTCTGTTTGACGGAAAACGCGCCAAAGGGGTCACCTTTTCCCGGGGGAAAAATCGAACCGAAACCGCATACGCACGCCATATCATCTGCTGCGGCGGTGCCATTAACACGCCCCAACTGCTTCAGCTTTCCGGTGTTGCTGACGCCGGACTGCTCACGGACCTTGACATACCCGTGGTTCAGGATCTGCCGGGCGTGGGCAAAAATCTCCAGGACCATCTGGAAGTCTATGTCCAGTATGGGTGCAAGGAACCCGTATCCATGGCCCCGGCACTGAAATGGTACAACAAACCCCGAATCGGTTACGATTGGCTGTTCCACAAAAAAGGGGCCGCAGCCACCAACCATTTTGAAGCCGGGGGATTTATACGCAGCAACGAGACCGTGGCCTACCCCAACATCCAGTTCCATTTTCTGCCCGTGGCCATCCGGTACGACGGCTCTTCGCCGAGCACCGACCATGGATACCAGGTTCACATCGGCCCCATGTACTCGGATGCCAGGGGCGAGATCAACATCAGATCAAAGGACCCGTTCAGGCATCCGTCCATGCGGTTCAACTACCTGTCAACGGAACAGGACCGCAAAGAGTGGGTGGAGGCCGTCAGGATCGCCCGCCGGATCATGAACCAGCCGGCCTTTGACATCTTTAACAAGGGGGAGCTGTCACCGGGGCCTTCGGTGGAGACCGATCAGCAGATTCTTGACTGGGTGGCCGCCGACGGCGAAACCGCACTCCACCCCTCATGCACCTGTAAAATGGGCAAAGACGACATGGCCGTGGTTGATCCGGATACCATGCAGATTCACGGCACCCAAGGCCTTTATGCCGTGGATGCCTCGGTCATGCCCTATATCACCAACGGCAACATCTATTCACCGGTCATGATGATCGCTGAAAAAGCCGCAGACCTGATCCTTGGCAACACCTTGCTTCAGCCCGAATTTACCGACTATTACAAGCATGGTGAGGGTGCCGTAAGTACAGGATAAAAAGAACCGCCATGGGCCGGGGTCCGACACCCCGGCCCATGATTTTATAACTCAACTGCATAGGCGTGATCCTATCAGCTATGGGCCAACAAATTTAAGGAGATTTTATGTTACGCAGGACAAGCCGAACCATAATCACCGTACTCATCGCAGCAGTTCTTACCCTGGGAACAGCGTTTGCCGGCAAGCCGCCCAAAATAAAAATCGGGAGCGTGGGCTGGACCGGGGTGACCATCAAAACGGAACTGGCGGTGGCCATTCTTGACAGCATCGGATATGACGCACAGAACCTGACCATGTCAGTACCCATCACTTACATGGCCCTGTCCAAAGGGGA
>JAKSBO010001080.1 GCA_022361095.1 Desulfobacterales bacterium
ACCAGTTTTTCATGATCATAGGCCAACTGGAAAACTTCAATGGGGGAGTTGAACTCTGTTTTTGGGGCTTCAATGGCATCCAGGCTAACCCGGCCCCCTTTTTCGTTGAGAAAGCGGTACATTTTCATGGCATGAAACCGCTCTTCTTCGACCTGAACCAGGAAGAAATTTTCAAACCCGCCCAGGCCGGCGGCATTGAAATAGGAAGCCATGGACAGGTAATAGTATTCGCTGAAAAGTTCACGATTGATCTGGTAGTTGATGGCCTTTTCGAGTTTTTCCGTAATCATTGGATTTTCCTTTGTTTATTGAGGGTAGGCAAACCTATTGCAAATTAACACATAATGTAAGAAAAATTGAAAGCCTTTTTATTCTTGGCATGCCCTCTTATCCACGAACATCCTGTAAAAGATTCAGGGCATAATCAACCGCCTTTACATTATTTCCGGAAACTTCAGACCTCAACGATTCGAGCTTGCCCTTTGCATCGGACATATTGGCTTTGGCAATGGCATTGGCGGACTGTTCAATTATGCAGACCCATCCAGTCGTATTATCATCCGGGGTGGCAAATATCTGGATAAGTACGTCAAGTGCTTTTTCTTTGATCACTCCTTCGCCGTCATTCAAGATCCTTGACAACACCCTGATCAAAAAACAATTCGCTTCTTCGGCATTTCCGCGCTTTATCCATCCCCTGTCTTTAATAACGCGAATAGTCTCGTCCGGTGACGTTATAAGAGGTTCAGCCAACGTTTCTTCATATTGTGGATTATTGTTTTTATATAGAGTCTCCTCCGCCGTCTTAATCACCTCGATTATTTCTTCTGTTTTGTCAATTTTCTCTTCGGGGGTTTGCAAATTTTTTTCAATTGATTTTTCAGGGCCGTCGGTAATACCGACCACCTTATTTTTTATTTTTTTTAACCAATGCTCGTTGTTTTTCATTTTAATAATCCTTGGGTCTGGATGGTTAAAGTTTTCATTGTGTCATTAAACGTTGATAAGTAACGTCAAATTTTGAATTCGCCTATTGAATTCGGGTACACTTTACCTAATTATTGCCAACCCTGCTCTTATTTGATTTCATATAAAAAATCTTTGTAACCTATAAATATCCTGTAACTTTTGCCATGGGCACAGCCCGGATGCCGATAGGCAGGCTCAGCCCATGGCGGTTTATATGAAAAATTACGGCTCGCATAGCAATAGTTGCCGCCTCTGGAGCACCACATCATGTAACACAACGGGGGAACAGACGACAACAGACATTTTTAGACTTTAGTTGATATTAGGATGCGATTTGTTTAGGATCATGGCTTTTAAAAAGATGGTTAGGCAGGAAAAAACCATGAACACATCACTGCTGGAGGACCTTAAGGCGAAATGAAAGAGTTAACAACGTTCGAACGAATGAATAAAGCATTACATGATCCGGACTGGACAGCTAAAGCCGATCTGGAATTTAATATTGAAGACTGCTGGATCAGTGAGAGGGTTGGAGGTCAGATCAAGTTTACCAAGAATTACCTTGAATATGTCATGGCAGATGACCATAAAAAAGCCCTGATCGAGTTGGTTGACTCGCCGGACGGCATGTATTCATTAACCAATTCAATCAAAGTCGATGGTACAATTTACGATCAGTTTGAAGTCATCCTAAAAAAAGAGGACAAATTATTTGCTTCGGGTATATTGCTGAAATAACGGCCATGGCCGACCTGGTTTTCCACCAAGGTTGGGCCACAACAAATCATTAAAGAAACTAACCGGTTAACTCAATTGTTTCATGTAAACAGTTAAGGCCTTTTTTATGGATCTTGCCGATTAAAAATCGTTCAATCCCATTTATCGGCTTAATCCGGGAATTGAGCGGCGATATCTTTGAATTCTTCTTCTATTTCGACAAATGCATCCACGACAACAGGATCGAAATGGGTTCCACGGGCCTTGACAATCAGATCTCTTGCTTTTTCATGGGGAAATGCCGGTTTGTATACCCGTTTGCTGATTAGGGCATCATATACATCTGCCAAAGCCATCAGTCTGGCCGATAATGGGATTTCTTCTCCTTTCAGTCCCTCCGGATATCCGCTTCCGTCCCAACGCTCATGATGGCCTTTAGCTATTTCCAGAGCTATATTCAAAAAGGAATCAAAACC
>JAKSBO010001006.1 GCA_022361095.1 Desulfobacterales bacterium
GTGTTATATTGCGGCTCCGTTAAATCCCTTAATCCTGCGATTGTGGTATCTGACAGGCCGATATTTGAATTTTTGGAATAAAATGCATTGTTCTGTGTAATCAGATTTGTAATTGACGACGGCACTGTGACCCCCGGTTTTTATGAGGTTGATAAGCCGGCTGAGGTCATGGTGTATGTGTATGATGCCAATGGTGCCAAGGTGGCGACGCTCTCCGAGGGTCAGGTTGATCCGGGATCTTATCTGCTCTCCTGGAACGGGACTGACGATAAGGGAAACAATCTGGATGACGGTGAATATTCCTACGTGGTTGTGGCTGACTACGGTGACGGATACGAAGAGGTGGAATCCTATTTGTCCGGAACCGTGGACGCAGTGTCGTACCAGAACGGAAAAGGATATCTGGTTGTCAGCGGTGTACTGGTTGACCCGGACAATGTTACCACCGTATCCTCGTCTTCGTCCTCGTCTTCCAATGATTCGACCTCTATTCTTGAGTATCTCGGCACCACGGTATCTTCCAATTATCCGATTGTTTATAAGAAAGACGGCGAGGTCCAGGGGGAAGCATTAAGCTTCAACCTTACAGCCGCTTCGGATGTTACGGTGACCATTTATAATGCGGATGATGAAAAAGTCAGCACCATTGAGATCTCCGCTGAAGATACAGCCGCCGGAGAGAACAGCGTCACCTGGGACGGACTGACAAGCGACGGTTACCCGAGCTCTGACGGACTTTACTATTACAAGGTCACCGCAGATACAGGCACAGCCTCCACCGCTATTTCCGGAGAGGTCAGTGCCATTGTTTCCGTGAACGGCACCCAATATCTTGAAATCGGAGATACCGGACGTCTGGTATCCGTATCAAGCATAACTTCTGTGAAGTAGAAGCGCAGGCAGAGAAGGAGAACCGAATCTGCCTAAACATAAAATTTTATCCATGCTAAGGAGAACCCCATGTCATTAACCAGTTCCCTTTATGCCGGCACCAGCGGCCTGGGCAACACCGGCAACGCACTCCAGGTCACAAGTAATAATATTTCAAACATCAATACACTTGGGTTTAAAAAGGGGACCTCCTCCTTTGCGGCTACCCTTTACCAGACCATAGGCACCAATGCCGGTGCGTCCCAGGTGGGGCTTGGTATGGCTGTTGACAATGTTGCCCAGGTGTTCACCGACGGCTCCCTTGAAACCACAAGCAATGCCACGGACCTTGCCATTGGCGGAGACGGCTTTTTTATTGTTTCCGAGGCCGGGTCTCAACAAACCTATTATACAAGGGCCGGTAATTTTTCATTTAATGAGAGCGGCGCGCTTGTCTCTTCCCAGGGGTATATTCTCCAGGGGTGGTATGTTGAGGGGGATACAGGAGATGAATTCGGGGCGATTACCGACCTGATACTGACCGAGTTCACAAGCCCGCCGGATGATACGGAGGAGATGATCGTAATTACCAACCTGGATTCCGATGCCGAGCCCACGTCTTCGGTTTTGTCCAGTCAATTTAAGTATGATGAAGAGGACGGCACCGTAGTGGATTCCGAGCATTATGAATACCAGACTGTGCTCACGGTCTATGATTCCCTGGGGTCTTCCCATGAAGTCACTGTCTATTACGATAAGAAATCCGATACCGAATGGGAATACATAATTGCCTGTAACCCGGGTGAAGACAGCCGCGCCCTTGTAGAGAATACGGACGCAGCAGGACTTCTGGCCAGGGGCACCATTACTTTTTCCGAAAGTTCCGGTGAAGTGGTTTCCATGACCATGGAAGAGCTTACGGGCATCATCGGTAATGTGGACTCCACCGGCAACAATACACTGGACGATGTGCATTTTGAAATCGAAGATTCCGAAGCCATTCAAGTGGATGGTTACGGCTTTTCAATGACATATGACGGTGAGAGCTGGGTCCTCGACACCAGTACCCTGCCGGCCGCATACAGTGACGCAGAGATTATCTATTCCGATGCGACAAACGTCTCCATCATGCTTGATCCGGACTCCAGCGGCGGATCCGAGGAGGCGGATTTAAAGATTTCCCTGGATGAATCGGCCCTGGCCGGGGATACCCTGAGCTTTGACATCAATGACCCGTCAGAACTCCATGTCCAGGACCTTGAAAATGTGGATTACAAGCTTACTGCCGGAGATGGATCATCAGCCAGCGCGTCATACGCCATTAACAACCCCGATGTCATGACAGTGGATGCTGAAGATATTTCCATTATCTGGAATCCGTATACGGAAACCTGGTTTTGGAGCAACCCCGAAGGTTCCGCCACCGCCGGCACCCTGATCAGTGACCTGAAGACAAACGTTGCAAACCAGGTGAACACGGACACCACAGACCCCAATTTGATCACCATTACCAACCCGGGCGTTATGGATATGACCTATAATGATCTCAGCTTGATGTATAATGGTACTGAATGGGACTGGAACGAGGCATTGAAAGAAGATGACGTTACCAATATCACCTATAATCTGGAATTGGATGATGATCCGGATATGACCATTGAGACATCCGGTTCCGACGGGGCCGCAACCATTGATGGGAGTTATGAACTCACATGGGACGGCACCACCTGGACCACGACGACAAACCCCGCGGATGTGACGGTGGTGGCGCCTGTTGTATTCACCGACAAAGGCCTGGAACTCACGGTCTATTCTACGGCTTTAGGTACTTCGGGTGCCTCCACCATCGCGTTTGAATATGACGGCCCAATGACAACTGGCGCCGGCCAGACCATCGCTTTTGACATTGATCCTACCCCCCCTGCCGAATATGCCAATGCCCAGATTGTTACCACTGCAAGCAACAACAACGTTTTTATTGATTTTGACGGGGATTCGGCGGTTGATGTTACAATCGCCGTGACATCCGGTGCTTCGGTTACGGCTGTCTTAGCCGCCGGGACCACTTTTACCTTTGACGTGGATCCGGACACCCCGCCGTCCGAATACGCCAATGCAACCCTTTCAGGCGATTCCACCTATTGTTACATTGATCTTGACGGGTCGGGCAATGAGGAAGACAGGGAAGATATTGTCTTTACGTTTGACGAAGAACTTAGATTAGGTAAAAGCGCCGATGCTTTGGCAGACAGAAGCGTGATTACCTTTGACATTGAAGGGTCCACGGCATGGCGCACGGTTACGGACGATGAGGCTGAGGAGACGGGATATTACCAGTTTACGGCTGATTTCCTCGGCGGCGAGTTCGGCAAAACAGAGACGGACATCTCATTTAATATCGGTTCAAAATACAACGGCAGCAACTGGGTTAATGATTCATTATCCACCACCCAGTACGCCAAATCATCCTCCACCACATATAAGGACGCAGACGGTTATGCTTCAGGGGATCTGACCGGAATCGGGGTGGATTCCGACGGCCTGGTCACCGGCACCTATTCAAATGGCGAGGACATCGCCTTGTTCAAAATAGCCCTGGCAGATTTTAACAATCCAAACGGACTTAAAAATGAGGGCGGCAATCTCTATTCGGAAACCACGGACAGCGGGGCAGCCATCACCAATAAGGCGGGAGAAAACGGGCTTGGTACCCTGTCAGCCTATTCCCTTGAAATATCCAATGTGGATATTTCCGAGGAATTTGTCAATATGATCGAGCTGCAGACTGCCTATGAAGCCAATGCTAAGATCATCAGCACCGTGGATGAAATGATGAGCACGGTCATCGGCATGAAACGTTAGCACGGAAAGGAGGGGGGCATCATGATACTTCCCCTGGTTGAAGCAGAGACAAAAAACGGCCTTGTGGGGGGGCTTAAAAGGAAAATGGTCAGGCTCCGGGCCCTGTATACATCCTTGGATTATCCTGGATGCTGAATATACAGCCGGCATGACCTATGATCCGAAATCCTTGAAAAAGCTTATCCTGAGAAAGCAAAACTGCGTTAATCGGTTTGAGCAGCTTGTCCGTTCCATAAATGGGGCCATGGGCGGGCCGCTTGGTATGACGGCAGGCCGGAAAATGCCTTCCACGGTGCCTGTAACCCTAGTCAACCGTGTGAAAATGATTCCGGAACTGACTCCCAGCCAGGAAGATGTGCTGTGCCCGCTTGCAGAGGATCTTGATCAAAGACACCTGGGCCTGATGGAAAAATCCCGCCGCAACGGCCTGTTTTTTAAAACTGCGCTGGACCGTATGTCTGCGGCATCCAAGTATGTTAACCAGGGAAAGATGGTGACGCCATGAGCCTTAATTCCATACTAAATACTGCGTATAGAGCCATCACGACCTACCAGTCCGCCCTCAGCGTGACAGGTCAGAATATCGCCAACGCGGATAATGAGAATTACAGCGTCCAGTCTGTTATTCTTTCCAACACATCTTCGGTGAATTCGGGGGGGAACTATTACGGCACAGGGGTTACGGTTTCCTCGGTAGTCAATTCCGTAAACCAGGTTATTGAAAATGCCCTGACTTCCGAATTATCCAGCCAGTCTGCCCTGGAAGAGGCTCAGCTCTATATGTCATCCATTGAAGATCTGTTTTCCGAAGAAAGTGAGGACAGTATGAATACCCTTTTGGATGCCTACTGGTCGGCCTGGGAAAACCTGGGTAACAATCCGTCCGGTGAAACCGAGCAAAAAGCAGTGTATGATGCAGGCATTGCATTAACGGAACGTATCAATACCATTTATGATGCCCTGTCGGATCTGTCCAATGACCTGAATAGTGAAATCTCTTCTGCCGTTTCCGAAGTCAACACCATTACCGAACAGATCGCATCCTTGAACGTGGCCATCATCAATGCCGAAAGTTCAGGCGGAAATGCCAATGATCTTAAAGATACACGAAATGCCCTGGTGGATGATCTTGGCGGGCTCATTGATTTTGACATCATAGTTAAGGAGGACGGCAGCTACTTGATCTCCACCAACGGCCTGCCGCTGGCGGAAGACGGAATTTCATGCGATTTAACCATGAAAGAGGGAAGTGTCTACTGGACCGGTAATTCCGGGACCCGGTTTGATATAACCGATGATATTTCCGGCGGTGCCATTGCCGGATGGCTTGAGGTCAGGGATGTGGTCATCCCCGAAACCGAGGCTGAATTCAGCGAATTTGCCATAAGTCTGATCTGGACCATGAATTATCAGCACTCCCAGGGGACAGGCCAGAACTATTTTTCAGGCCTCCTTGAGGGGACCTATCAGGCAGGGGAGAGCGGCACGTTTGCCAGCCTGTTCTATGGGGACGAGATCGACTACACCAAGGATTTTTCAATGATGATCCGGGATGGGTCAGATACCACTTCAGAACACCAGCTCGTGAACCTGGATATGGCCCTCTCCACATCTGAATTCTTTAATATCCTGGGATTGGGAGAGGAAAACAGCACCTATGAGTTTACAATTATTGATGAGGGCACCCTGGGAGACCAGACCGTTGTTCAGTCCGGCGGCTCGCTTATGGGCGGCATATCATACGGTGCAACTGGCTTTTTGGACGCCCTGAATGCGGCATTGGCCCAGCAGACCCTTACCATTACCAATGGGTCCGATACCCAGACCCTGGATATTTCAGATAGTGGCTCCGGTGCTGCCCGGTCCGCCGCCGACATTGCCGAAGAGCTTTCCGGTATAGACGGCATAGATGCCTATGCCTCCTCTACTGCAGCCTATTTTGATCTCTCCGGTATCTCATCGGCAAATGACGGGGATATTGTTGAATTTACATTGTATGTTGACGGATTGCCTAAAGATTTCAGTTTTACTGTGGATTCTTCCGACGGCACCCTTGAAGAGCAGTTTGAGGATGCGCTTAAATCAGCGGCCCAATCCATTAATGAGACCAATCAGGACACTGACCTGGCTGTGGACGGCCTTTCCATTGAAAGTGCGGCAGGTGCCACCATCGGCATCTACGATTTTAATGTCGTGGACAATGCCGGCATCTCCCTTTCCAGTTTTCAAAATTTTGATACGGATGATGCTGTTACATTTACCTTGTCCACCAGTGGGACAACATCTCAGTCCATTGATATTACTGTAAATTTGACGGGTGTGGACACGTCTGATTCTACGGAAGTCGCCGAGGCTTTTTACAAGGCGATCTCAAGCTCCCTTGAAGATAATGATACGATCAGTGCGACATTTGATGACAGCACGGGTGAACTGACCATTCTGACAACCGACGGCTCCAGCATGTCCCTGTCCAACGGTTCCGGGGATACCGGTAATAATGCTTCCATTGCTGTTAATGGTGTGGGTACTTCGGTTTTGACATCCGACGGACAATTCGATTTTGATGGATCAGACGTGGACTCGGCGGCTCCGACTGCTTCCACAGGGGATGAACTATATGTTTCCCTGGATGCCAGCGGCTCTGAGACCCAGACTTTGGCTGAAATCAGCTCCGGGGCGGATGATGCCGTCGCAATTACCGGCTCTGTGACCATTGTCATGGATCCGGACATGGAGATATCCTCGGACGACGATACAAATGCCGGTCTTTTCGGCACCACCGGAGATTCAGGCGCTGCATCCAGCATCATTACCCTGGGTGGACCTGATGGGTATCAAGGATTTGACAACGGGGATACCATTTCCTTTGAATTAGACGGCGTCTCCATCTCTTATAACATTGTCGGTGCATTAACCGATGTGGAACAGGCTGTTCTGCTTGCAGGTGAAATCGACGCCGCTTTGACTGCAGCATCGGTTACCGGTTACCAGGTGATCCGAAACGGCTCTTCCGTAAGCATTTTAAAAACGGCGGACCAAGAAGAAGATGCCATTACCATTACCAATTTTGCAGACAGTACCGGTGATGCCGTATTAAGCACCTCCACAGGTACCGGCGAAGGCGCTGAGGCACCTGAAAACAACACCCTGGTGGCCGGCTCGGCCACAAAATCTTCGACGACGGCGGCCACGTTTAGTGATCCTGCAACCATTTACTGGGAAATTCTGGACAGCAGCGGCTATTCCACCGGCAAGTCCGGCTATGTCGATGTGGACGAGGCCGGTATGGTTGAAATCGTTGAAGACGGGAAGACAACCCTGAGTTTTGAACTGTCGGAAGGCAGTCTTGTGGGGGGAAATACGCTCCGGATCAATACGGACGAGGATGGCCGGGCCGATATTCTTGATGCATCAGTTTCAGGAAAAGCTGCAAGTGTCGATGATACATATGAATTTACAGTGATTTCCGGCGGCACCCTGCCGGACAATGAAGATGTGATTGTGATTGAATGGAAATCTGAAACCGGTTCCGGCACCATTGAACTGGAAGGCAATGAGAAAGAAAACACCCAGATTTCGGTGGAAGCGGACGGCATGACCCTGACCTTTGACAGCGGTACCCTTCTCAAGGGCGATGTATTTTATGTCAGCACAGATGATAATGGTAACGCTGTGGCCGATGCCGATGGAAATACCATCCAGACCCTTTCGGACTGGCACTGGACCCTTGATTCATTTGCAGATGAGTTTAACCGAAACGCAGGCGGTGTGACTGCTTCGGTCACCAAAGACAATACCATTGACTTTAATACCAATGGTGACTATTGCGCCATTGAAAATGTAACCTCTTCGGGAGGTAACAACATTGATGAAGAAAACTTTGAGATAACGGTGCTGAATTACAGTGCCCTTGAAATTGAGGCTGAAGGCCTTGAA
>JAKSBO010001056.1 GCA_022361095.1 Desulfobacterales bacterium
AAGATCTGAGTAACTTACACAGACTTTCTTATAAAAAAATAAAATGAAAGACGCTTCCCTGACATATTCCGGAACCCTGATCCGCAGCATTTTTGACTCGCTGTCCGCCCACATTGCGATTGTTGATGACCAGGGCTGCATTTTGGAAACAAATGCAGCCTGGCGGAACTTTTCCAGGGATAACACCACCGGCGTTCCCGCCGGGATTGACGGGGGGATCAATTTTACAGGCCTCAATTACCTGAAAACTTGTGACGCGGCTACGGGGGAAGGGGCCCGGGATGCAAAAAACGTTGCCGTGGGCATACGGCAGGTGATCGAAAAAGAATGTGATGAGTTTCTTTATGATTACCCCTGCCATTCCGCCACAGGTAAACGATGGTTTTACATGCGGGCGATCCGGATGGCAGATGCAGACCCGGTACGGGTGATCGTCAGTCATGAAGACATTACGCAGTTGAAGATGGCCCAGGAGGAGCTCAAAGCACACAAAACAATCCTTGAGGAGCGAAATCAGAGCCTGGAAGAGGTCAATATCGCCTTGAAGGTCATCATCGAACAGCGGGAAAAAGATAAGGCCGATGCCGAAAAGCATTTTCTTGCCCACCTGCGAACCCTTGTTCTGCCCTATGTCAATAAGCTTAAGGCCGGCAACTTAAGCCAAAGGGACCGGACATTGCTGGATCTTGTGGAAAGCCGGCTCAATGAGGCGATCAGCCCCATGATTCAGCGCTTTGACAATGCCGGTATTATTCTTACCCCCCAGGAAATGCAGGTGGCCGACCTGGTCAAATCAGGCAAGAGTACGGCGGAAATTGCCGATGTTCTTTTCGTCTCCGAAGCCACGGTCAGTTTTCACCGTAAAAATCTGCGTGCCAAACTGGGTCTGAAAAACAGACACACCAATCTGAGGTCTTTTCTGCTTTCCATGTCCTGATCTTTTTCACCGGCACGCCCCCGCCACTAAAGGTATACCGGTTTCGGACCGGACTCATTTTGTACTGATTTTATTATCTTTTTCATCTCAAGTGGTAGGTTTTAGCTATCATAAAACTATCGTTCCGTCAGTATTGCCAAATTGTTCTGGATGCCTAAATTTATTTCAAATGCCAGACACGGAAATACAAACAACCCTGACAAGGAGAAAATAAAATGACTGAAAAAAGAATCGAAAACTACATCGAAGACGATAAAGAAAGAAACGAAGGACATGTGGATACCCGGCACTTTAACTTTGAATGTGATAATCCCGATGAACATCTGGGATGTGATCTGGGCATCGACGTTGCAGGATAACACAAACGCCAATAAATCAAATAATAATTGATTTCACTGAAATTCACAAAACCCAATAAGAGGTGATAAAATGACTGAAAAAAGAATCGAAAACTACATCGAAGACGATAAAGAGAGAAATGAAGGACATGTGGATACCAGGCACTTTAACTTTGAATGCGAAAATCCCGACGAACGCCTTGGGTGCGACCTGGGTATCGACGTCGCCGGGTAAGATAACTACCGGCCAATTCGAACAAGCGCAGTCTGAACAGGAGTTTATAAAAATATAAAGAGGTGATAAAATGACCGAAAACAGAATCGAAAGCTATATCGAAGACGATAAAGAAAGAAACGAAGGGCACGTGGACACCCGGCATTATAACTTCGAATGTGACAATCCCGATGAAAGACTTGGATGCGATCCGGGAATCGACGTTGCCGGATAACAAAACCAGCCCGATGAAATAGCGTACGGCAGGGTCCTGTTGGGACTCTGCCTGATTATTGAAAAAACGAAAACAACAAGCAAATCCTGTAAAGTGATCCTATGGATATCGAGATAACAGCGCTTGAAAAAACGTTTGAACACCGGGACCGGGCTATTTTCACAAATCTTGATGCAATCTTCTACGCCGGTAAGGTCTCTGTCATCTTAGGCAAGAGCGGGATCGGCAAATCCAGCCTTCTGAATCTCATTGCAGGCATTGATCTGCCGGACAAAGGAGAGATCCGCATCGGCAGCCACCTGATGTCGGGGATGGATGATGCCCGCCGCACCTTGTTCCGGCGTCGGCATATCGGCTTTGTCTTTCAGTCCTTTAATCTTATTCCCGTGCTCACTGTTATGGAGAATATTACCCTGGTAGGGCAACTGGACGGCAGGCCGGACAAGGATATTCGCCGGCGGGCCGCATCTTTGCTTGAAACCGTAGGGCTCTCGGACCGGCAAGGCGAGTTCCCCGACCGGCTTTCCGGCGGGGAACAGCAGCGCGTGGCGCTGGCCCGGGCCCTGATCAATGATCCTGCCGTCATCCTGGCCGATGAACCCACGGGCAATCTGGACAAAGAGACCGGCACGGCCGTCCTTGAAATGATATCAACACAGGCCAGGCAATTGAACAAAACGCTTATTATGGTTACCCACAGCCCGGATGCCCTGGCATGGGCCGATGAGGTGTACACAGTTGAAAACGCCGCACTGGTCCCGGGAAATACCATATGAGACTGTCGCCTCTAGTCCGCACCTGTTTCAGATCTTCCAGATCCCATCCATTGAGAACGTTTCTGCTGATTTTCGGCATTGCCCTGGGTGTTGCCGGCGTCATTGCCATTGATATAGCCAAAACATCCGTCAGCAGATCCTTTGAGCTGTCAACGGCGGCCCTGACACGGCGGGCCACCCACCAGATTATTGGTGCGGATTTTACCGTCCCCCAGTCCCTTTTTGTCCGATTGCGCACCGAGTTGGGACTTGAAAAAACAGCCCCGGTCATTACCCGGGAAGTGATGGTGCCCGAGCTGAACAACCGCACCCTGACCCTTATGGGTATTGATCCGTTTTCCGAAGCGCATTTCAGGGATATTCGATTTGCAGCGGACCAACCGGGAACAGAACCCGATGCCGGCAATATCAGACAGGTCATGATCCGCGGTGATGGGATTATCCTCTCCAGATCGCTGGCCGCATCAACCGGTCTTGTAACAGGCGACGCCCTGACCCTGGCCTTTGGCGATCGAAAGATCATCACCCGCATCGGGGGGCTGACCTCCGGCGGTGCCGCAGGGGCAGCCTTTGACGGTGTGATCCTGGCAGACATTGCCCTGGCCCAGGAGATCCTGGGAATGGGGAACCGGATCAGCCGTATCGACCTGAAGCTCCAAACGGCAGATGATACCGGACAGGTGCAAAAACTGCTTTCTCCGGGCCTGATACTGACGGAGACCGCCACCCGCAATCAAACCGTTCGGGGGCTGTCCAGGTCCTTTGAAACCAGCCTTACCGCATTTTCCATGCTCGTTCTCTTCATGGGCATTTTCCTGATTTACAATACAGTCTCTTTTTCCGTGGCCCGCCGCCGGGGGCTTAACGGCGTATTGAGGGCCCTTGGGGCAACCCGGAAAGAAATTTTTCTGGCCGTTGAAGCCGAGGTTCTGGTCTATGCCCTGGCCGGTTCCGCCCTGGGGGCGGCGCTGGGCATTGTGCTGGGCAAGGGCGCTGTTCAGGCTGTAACAGCAACGGTCTCGGACATGTATTATACCCTCACGGTCAGCCGGACCTTTATTTCGGCGGGCACCCTTATGAAAGGCACCGGCATAGGCATCCTTGCCGCCCTGGCATCGTCTTTCATGCCGGCTTTGAATGCTGCAAACACACAGCCGGTAACCCTGATGCAGCGCTCTGCGTCTGAAAGCAGCCTTGCCCGGTATATACCCGGCCTGGCAGGCGGGGGGCTGCTGGCATTGGTTTTTGCGGTGGTAATTTTCAACTGGCCCGGCGTTTCAACCCACCTGGTGTTTACCGGTGTTTTTATGGTGTTTGCCGGTGCCTCTTTTCTGACGCCGGTTTTAATTATTTTTTTAACCCGGGGGGCGGAGGTTTTGCTGCGCAAAAGCCCGGGCCGCCTGTTTATTCGGTCATACATTATAATCGGGATGGCATTCGCCAATATCCGCAGATCCCTGAGCCGCAGCGCTGTTTTGATCGCCTCCCTCATGGTGGTGGTCAGCGTCTACATCGGTATTGACACCATGACCCGCAGCTTCAGACTCTCCATCGCCGAGTGGGTGGACGGACACATTGGGGGCGATGTTCATGTTTCCTCTCCGGATGAGCTTCACCCCGCTTTGGACCGGGAGCTCATAGACAAAATATCAGCACTTCCGGATGTCCGGGATATTTCGGCCTACACCATCCACCGAGCCTTTTCCACGGCTTCCGGGGAAGTTCACATCTTTGCATATCAACGGGACCTCTCACAAAAAAAGTGGGTCTGGCAGGCACCGGGTATAGACACCGATGCCGATATTAACCGCCGCCTGTCAGAGGGCTGGATCATTGTTTCCGAAATCTTTGCAAGACAGCACAATATGAACCCCAGGGAGACGGGCGGCCCCGTCGTCACCATGGATACCCGCCTGGGTCCAAGGCCCTTCCGGGTGGCGGGTATGTTCAGGGATTTTTTCATGGGCGGCGGCCGTGTGGTGGCCAGTCCCGAAACCATGAAAAATTTCTGGGGCCATGATGACATTACATCCATACAGGTGTTTGTCCGGGATGATGCACAAGAAGTGCAAAGCCCGGACAGCAAACAAGAAACCGTTGGACGGGTCATGGCACAGATCCGCGCCTTTACTCCGGAAACTACCATGCTGAAAATCGTTTCCGGCCTTGGGATCAAGCAAAATATTCTGGCGGTCTTTGACAAGACCTTCCTGATCACCTCGGCCCTGCAGCTGCTCACGGCCATTGTGGCCCTGACCGGTATTATCAATTCAGTTATGGCAATGATCCTTGAACGTACAAGGGAGCTTGGCATTCTGCGGGCCTGCGGCGCCGTACCGGGACAGGTCCGGACCCTGGTGCTGTGGGAGTGCACGGCAGCGGGCGCCCTTGCCGGACTTTTCGCACTGCCCCTGGGGGCGTTTTTATCCTGGGTGCTGATCTATGTGGTGAACTATATCTCCTTTGGCTGGACCTATGATATGCAGCTCTCCTGGTTCACCCTGGCCCAGGCATTGACATTCTCAGGGTTAAGCGCGTTTCTGGCAGGCATCATACCCGCATTCAGGGCCGGCCGCCTGGATATAAAAAATGCCCTGCGAACGGAGTAAACCATGTCAATCCGAATGTTTATATCCTTGTTATCGGCCCTGGGAATCCTCACGTTCTCGTCCGGCTGTAATGCGCCGCCCCAGTCCGGCGGTACGGTCAATATTGCGGAAGCCCTCTCTTCGGATACCGGCGATGACTGCCATGAAAAGGCCACCGAGCCGGGGATCATTGATTTCCCCGACGATCTGGGTGCCCACGAATCGTTTAAAACGGAATGGTGGTATTACACCGGCAATCTGAAAACCGAAACAGGCCGGCATTTTGGCTTTCAACTGACCTTTTTCCGCCAGGCACTGGATTGTGAAAAGCGTTTGGACGACCTGCCGGTTGAAGATGCGTCGGCCTGGCGCACCCGCCAGCTTTATTTTGCCCATTTTGCCGTCACCGATACCCAAAACCGCAAGTTTTATTCTGCCCAGCGTATGAACCGGGGCAGTTTAGGCATTGCCGGCGTTCAAAGCGCCCCCTTCAAAGCCTGGATTGATGACTGGCAGGCTGTCCAGGTCAAAGCGAATGGAGACACGCTTCGCCTGACCGCCCGTGCCCGGGCAGAAAATCAGCCGGATGCCCCGCAGTTTTCCATCCATCTCACCCTTACCCGGCAAAAACCGGTCATCCTGCAGGGGGACCGGGGCCTGAGCCGGAAGGGCCCGGGTCTCCCGGATGCCTCCCACTATTACTCCTTTCCCGGCATGGCTGCACAGGGTGTTGTGAGCGTTTCCGGGGAAACCACCAAAGCCTCTGGCCATGCCTGGTTTGACCATGAATGGAGCACCTCGGCCCTGGGATCGGACGTGGCGGGCTGGGACTGGTTCGCTCTTCGGATCAATGAAGGTCCCAACGCCGGCACCGATCTTATGGTCTGTCAGGTACGGCGCCGGGACGGCCGCCCCAATGGATACGGATTCGGAGCCGTTTCATATCCCGACGGCAGCTATGATATCTTGTCTGAGTCCGATTTTTCCATTGAAGCCCATCGCACCTGGACCAGTCCGGCAACCGGGCGGACATATCCGTCACAATGGACCATCCGTCTTGAATCTTCAGGGCTTTCACTGCAAGTCGCCCCGGTTGTGGCCGCCCAGGAGCATTCGGGCATGTTTCCCTATTACGAGGGGGCGGTAGATGTCCAGACGCCCCATGGTGGGGGACTGGGATATGTGGAGATGACCGGGTATTAGGCCCATGGCCGGTTATTTCAAGGCCTTCATTATCCATCTGATTATCCAAATCAATCAGCATAAACCATTCAAAACCGGCATTCCGCTGCAGGCAAGGCAATTGCCCACACCCCGCATAAATAAACTTGACTAAAAAATCCGGGTTTTATAGTATTTATAGGTTTTGCCTATGTGAATTAATGTTGTAAAAGAAAGGAAGGCGATATGGCCGTATATGTGGAGGACCATCCTCTAATCAAACACAAACTTGGATTGATGCGTCAAAAGGACATCAGCACCAAGGATTTCAGGGATCTGGCCTCGGAAGTGGCCCGTTTGCTCACCTATGAAGCCACCCAGGACCTTGAGACCGAAAAAAAGGTCATCCAGGGCTGGGCAGGAGAGGTTGAGATCGAAATCATAAAAGGTAAAAAGATCACCATTGTCCCCATCTTAAGGGCGGGTTTAGGCATGATGGACGGCGTACTGGACCTGATCCCTTCCGCCAAAGTTTCTGTGGTGGGATTCTACAGAAACGAGGAGACGTTAAAGCCCGTACAGTACTATTTTAAAACCGCCTCTGCCATGGAAGAGCGCACGGCCCTGATCCTGGACCCCATGCTGGCCACCGGCGGCACCTTAATCGCCACCATTGACCTGCTCAAAGAAGCCGGATGCAAAAAAATCAAAGGACTGTTCCTTGTGGCCGCCCCGGAGGGTATTGCAGCAGTGGAGGAAAAACACCCGGATATTGATATTTATACGGCCGGCATTGATGAACGCCTTAACGATGTGGGGTATATTCTTCCCGGGCTGGGGGATGCAGGGGACAAAATATTCGGCACCAAATAATGTTAAATTAAAAGGAAAATAGAATATGTCCGACAATCTGCCGTCATCTACAGATTACAACTTCCAAGTTAAAGATTGTTTCCTGGGTGCCCAGATGCTCTTTGTGGCATTTGGCGCCCTGGTGCTGGTGCCTTTGCTCACCGGGCTGAACCCCAATGTGGCATTGTTCACGGCAGGGTTAGGCACCCTGGTGTTCCAGGTCATTACCCGGGGCAAAGTCCCCATCTTCCTGGCCTCTTCATTTGCTTTTATCGCCCCCATCCAATACGGCGCCAAGACCTGGGGTATTCCCGGCACCATGTGCGGGTTAGCCGCGGCCGGCGTAATTTATATCATACTGAGCACCCTGGTGAGAATCTGGGGCAGCGAAGTGATCAAAAGGATCCTGCCGCCTGTGGTAACCGGCCCGGTCATCATGGTCATTGGATTGAAACTGGCACCCGTGGCCGTGGGAATGGCCACAAGCGGAAGCGACAGCTATTCCAAGGCTGCTGCCATGACTGTGGCCTTTATTGCACTTGCAACCACGGTTCTGGTCTCTTTGCTTGCAAAGGGCATCATAAAATTGATCCCGATTCTGGTGGGCATTGCCGTGGGATATGCTCTGGCCCTGATCATGGGCATGGTCAATTTTGATGCCGTAACCTCTGCGCCCTGGATTGCCGTACCGGCCTTTGTTCTGCCCCAGTGGAACCTTCATGCCGTCTTCTATATTATTCCCGTGGCCATTGCCCCGGCCATTGAGCATTTTGGGGACATCGTGGCCATCGGCCGGGTCACTGGAAAGGATTACTTAAAAGATCCCGGCGTCCAGAACACCATGCTGGGCGACGGTGTTGCCACTTCCCTGGCGGCGTTTCTCGGCGGCCCGCCAAACACCACCTACTCCGAAGTGACAGGTGCGGTAACCCTGACCCGCGCGTTTAACCCGGGCATCATGACCTGGGCCGCCATCACCGCTGTGCTTCTGGCCTTTATCGGAAAGCTGGGCGCGCTGCTTCAAACCATCCCCACCCCTGTCATGGGCGGTATCATGCTGCTGCTGTTCGGAGCCATTGCCGTCGTGGGCCTGAACACCCTTGCCCAGGCCCGGGAAGATCTTGTGGCACCGCGAAACTTAAGCATCATTGCCCTGATTCTGGTCTCCGGCATTGGGGGGCTTGCCATCAAGTTCGGCAACTTTGAACTGTCCGGCATCGGCCTTGCCGGCGTACTTGGCGTGCTGCTCAATATAATACTGCCAAAACAAAGGAACTAAAAGAAAGACAGGGCGTATTAATTACCGACCAGATCCCTGTGTTTGGACGCAAAGTTGCCCAGATGCAAGGCGCAGAAAAATTTGCAACCGGCGCATACTAAAGTATGTGAGGATTGCAAATTTTTTTGCAACGCCCCAGATGGGTGACTTTGCGTCCGAACACTACTCAAATAAATGGAACAGGGCCTGGGTCCCTTTTATCCCATCGCCCTGTTCCGCCATCTGCTTATAAAGGGCGTATGCCGTGTCCAGACCAGGGGTTTTCATGCCCATATCCCTGGCCGAAGAAAGTGCAATCCCCATATCTTTGACAAAATGCCGGATGAAAAATCCCGGTGCATCATCCCCCCGGATCATCTTTGGTCCCAGGTTATTCAGGCTCCAGGACGCTGCCGCACCCTTGCCGATGGATTCAAGCACGGTTTCAGGATCCAGCCCCGCGTGCTTTGCATAGGAGATGGATTCACACACGGCAATCATGCCCGCGGCAATGGCGATCTGGTTGGCCATCTTGGTGTGCTGGCCGCTGCCGGCCTTACCCTGGTGCACAACATTTGCGCCCATAATCTTAAAAACAGGCAGGGCGCGCTGAAAATCCTCCGGCTCTCCGCCCGCCATGATGGAGAGTGACGCGTTCCGGGCCCCGATATCTCCGCCAGAAACCGGTGCATCCAGCACGCCGATACTTTTCTGCTGCCCATGCTGCCACAGCTTGATTGCAAGGGCGGGATCCGATGTGGTCATGTCAATGGCCAGGGCGCCGGGTCGCGCATTTTCCAGGATGCCCGAAGGCCCCATAAATACCTCTTCCACATCTGCCGGGTATCCGACGATGGTGATAATAATATCCGATGCGGCTGCCAGGTCCGCCACACTGCCGCACCAGACAGCCCCCTTCTCCACCAGGGCATCCGCCTTCTGTTTTGTGCGGTTGAACACACGAACAGTGTACCCTGCGGCCAAAAGATGACCGGCCATGGACTGTCCCATAACCCCAAGTCCGATGAAGCCGATAGTTTTATCTGCCATGAAGTCTCCTTCTTTAAATCATAAAAATCAATTTTCCTTCGACCCGAACCAATTTCAGCTATTCGATGGTGTACACAAAACATTATTTTAATTCAACGCATAAGGCCCATGATCGGAATAACGGCCATGGCCGACCTGGTTTTTCTCCGAGGTTGGGCCACAACAAATCATGAAAGGAACGAACCGGTTAGCTCAGTTCTTTAACACTTCAGAGTCTCCTGCTTCGGCAACGGCCATGAACGGTTCCTCCCGCACGCCAAGGTCTGCAGATCCCCGGCGGATTTTATTGTTCCCCAAAAGGAAATTTCCTATGGATTTCACATAAATAATATGTTTAAATCGGCAGATTCTTACAAAAACAGATGGACCGAAATTTGGGAAACCTAAAGTAAAACGATGCCTGCAAGGCCAATTATCGTATAACGTTCGGCGGCGTTAACTCCCCCCTTTATTTCCCGGATTAACTTGACAAAGAACAAATGCCTATTTTATTCATGTAAAATGAAGATAAAAAAATATTTCCTTATCATCCGGAGCTTTACAACCATAGCGGTTCTTGTACTTTTACTCTGGAGCTGCACAGGCCCCTTGCCCTGCCCAACCCTTAAAAAGGACGATGATTCATATGGATGGCAGGGGGGCAATTTTTTGGGGGAATGGGATGATTATTACAGGTGCGCACTCTCCTATATAGACGGCGGGTTTTATCCAGAAGCCCTGGACTGCCTCAACCAGGCAATTGATCAAAGATCAGCGGACCAGCGAATGGCCAGAACATACGGCATGCACTTTATGCATGATTATTTTCCAAACCGGGAAACCGGCGTGGTCCGCTATCTCATGGGTCACTACAGGGTTGCGGAAAAAAGTCTTTTAATCTCCCTGGAACAGGAACCATCGGCAAAGGCCTATTACTATCTGGATGAAGTCAGAAAAGCCCTGATGCAAAAACAACACCCGGCCGCCTCCAGACCCGGTATATCAATAACACCGCCAGGGCTTAGCGCAGGGGACGGCTTTTATAAAAGCTGCGAATTTCCCGTTCTGATCACAGGAACAGTCAGTGACAGCCGGTATGTATCCGGGATCACCATTGGCGGTAAAATGGTATTCATGGAAGGCGCCCGAAAAAAAATGCAATTTAAAGAGGCCTTTTATCTTGGCCAGGGCGTCCACACCATTGCCATTACAGCCGTCAATCTCATGGGAGGCACGTCCAGAAAAGAGATAACGCTTTTGGTAGACAAATGCGGACCTTTGATCACCATTTCCCGGATCAGGCAGGGAAAAGATATCTTTGGGTATCTCCATGACGCATCCGGTATTGCCCGCTTTACCCTGAACGGAAGAGACATCGCCGTCTCAAGCCAAGACGGCAGCTTTCATGCAGCGCTTTACCCGGGAGAGCAGCGCATAACCCTCCGGGCAGAAGACACCCTTGGCAACAAAACCCAAAAAGAGATGAACAGTCCCGACCGAAAAATTGAACTGGCGGCATTAACCCTTTCGGGCATAACAGAGAAGAGCGCGGCCCTCTCTTTAAAAAACAGGGATCAACCCGGAATCAGGCTGTTAAAACCCCATTCAAATGAAATTTTCACAAAAGCCACCCCCCTGGAATTCACTGTTTCCTCCGGCAGCACCATTCTTGCTTTAGACATCAATGGCAAATCTCTGCTGAAAAAACCGGGGCGGTGGATAACCTGCAGCACGTTTGTTACCCTGGAACAAGGGATAAACCGGTTTACCATAAACGCCGTGACCCAAACAGGCCGGACCCTTGAAAAAATGATTGTATTAAACAGAAAAACGCCTGAACACCTTAAGCTCTCCTACCGGTACGGCATCAGCATGCACCCGTTTGATAACAACGAAAAGGTCGATCACTGGAAAAATTTCATACACAGTTTTGAAAGCGATTTTGCAGCCAACAGGCGCTTCCGGTTAATAGCGAACAACGTAAACACGGCCATGGCCGGATCACCCGGTGCTTCATACGAATCTTCCCTGTTTGGAAGCGTTTATCAAACCGCCAACGGCACTGAAGTGGTCGCCCGACTTATTGACAAAAAAACCGCCGGGATCATTACTGTCCAGGATGCGTTCAGTTGCAAGTCCGACATGGCCTATATGGGCAACAGGCTATCGGAAAAATTTCATCGAAAATTTCCCCTGGCAACAGGCACCATTACAGCCACAGGCGGATTTTTCGGTGCCGGCGCTTTCAAGGTCGCCATGGATAAATACGATGCCCGGGATATCCCGGAGGCGAGAATAAAATCGGACTGGCCCCTTCTTGTCTATCGGGGAAAGCGTGGCGGCCCGACACAGGTCATTGCCACCCACTGCATCAAGGGAAAATGCAGCCGGTCTTTAGTGAAAAGCAAGAAACCCGGCATCGGAGACAAAGTCATCGCCCAATGAAACGATTAAGCCCGGATGAAGAGCGCATACTGTTGTATGACTGTCTTTTCTGCTGTCAAAGACAAGCGCTTATCATGCATTACTGGCGGCTTGTGGAGCGCACCGTCACCAAAGTATTCGGTTTGAAGGCAGTGCCCCATACCCAAGAGGGTATCGAAGATATGCGCAACGAAATCTTTTTAAAGATGCTGGAAAACAATTGTAAAAAGCTCTGGCAATACCAAGAGAGCCGGGGACGCAGTCTTGCCGGGTGGATCGTCATGATCGCCAACCAGACCGTGCTGGCGGATCTTAGAAGCAAAGCCGTTCTGAATACGGCAAACCAATCGAAACTGATCCCTATAGAAGAGGTTCTCGGCCTGCCCGCATCGGAGAATCACCCCTATGACCTCAAAGAGCAGGCCCATATCCTGCGTTCGGCCATGGATGAACTGCCGGCAAAAGGGCGTCTCATATTGAAGATGTACTACTTCCACGGGCTGAATTTTGAGACCATCGCCAGATATCTGAAGATGAAAAAAGGCGCTGTTTATACAGCGAAATCAAGGGCTTTGGATCAATTAACGGCTCACGTGGGAAAAAGGCTCGATACGTGCAACTAAACCGGAACCCGATAATCCGGTTTTTAGGGAATTGGTTCAAATTCAAGGCGGAAACAATTTTTAACCGGAGGAATATACACAATATTTTGAGGATTAAAAATTTTTTCCAACGCCTAAGTTGGGCAAATTAACAAAAACCGGGTCATCGCGTGTAAGATATGTTTCTTTTCTGCATATATTATATTATAGATCAAGATAAAAGTTTTTATCAGGAAACAGTCTATGAAATCAGGATGTATTGAAACCGTAAAACTCTATGACTATATAACCGGCCGGCTTTCAGAACAGGAAGCCCGCAGTGTGGAAGCGCATCTGGCAGACTGCGATCTATGTCTTGAGCAGTTTGTCACGGTCCAAGCCCTGCTGGACGACAGAGATCTGATGAACAACAAAAATCGCATTAAAGAGATTAGTGCACCCATCATCAATGCATTGCTTTCCAGGGCAAAACGATTTTTTGAATGGGCGGTTGAACCGCCTGCACAGCCGGAATTTGCCATAAGAGACAGTGCCGTTAAGAGCGCATTTGACAAAGAGCGCCCGTTGAATTATTTAAAAATCGTTCAAAACTTCGGCAGCCTGTCAGGAGAAATGGCGTTTAAAAAAACGGGACAAGCCGCCTTTGATCTCCAGTTTAAACTCGCCGGCACGTTTGAAGACAATGTACAATTCTGCCTGATCCTTGAAAGAGAGAAAGATAAATTTGATGCGCGGATACTGGAAGACACAAGGACCGAATTCACCAACCTCTCTTTTGACCGCTATAATCTTGTTTTGGAACAGGATGGAAATGCCTGCGGCAAATTTTTCTTTGAAATAACCCAGGATGGGATTTATGAACAGCCGGGCCCTGCATCTTGAAATAACCCAAAAAACCGAGCCATCAGACGATAACGTCATAACGCTGCAGATAAGCCTGCGCGAACCCCCTGTCTGGAAATCCATACACGAGGAGGTTACCGTATCCCTTGACTGCATTGAGCGATTTTGCGCCAAAGCGTCCGAATCCATTAACCAGACGCTTCCCACAGGCAAGCTCAACGGGACCGAAGGCGATATTTTAAAAGATCTGGGCGTGCTCATGTGCAACGAGCTGCTCAGCCCTGCCATAAAAAAACGGTTGCGGGAATCCGGGAAAAAGACGTTAATTCTGACCCTTGATGAAAATCTGGTCCATATTCCCTGGGAGCTGATCTGTCTGGACCGCCAGTTCCTCTGCCTGAAATTCAGCATGGGCCGCTGGGTGAAAACCCAGTGGGACCTGCACAGGGTTGCAAGGCAGATCCCCACGGATAATTGCAAGCTTTGGATCATCGCCAATCCGGGTGGCGATCTGCCCAGTGCCGGAAAAGAGGGCATGGCGATTTTCCGAAAGTTTTCCTGTCTGAAAAATGGCGCCAAAACCGGACCCTTATCCTCTGAGACCAGCCGGGACGACCTGTTTTTAAAAATGACGGATTTTGACATCATTCATTTTGCAGGCCATGTGGACTATGACCATGATCATCCTTCCGAAAGTGCCATCAAACTCAAAGAGAGTGTTTTTAAGGCCCGGGAATTTGCAAAACTGGAGGGCGGGGCTGCCATGCCGTCCCTGGTGTTTCTCAATGCCTGCCAATCGGCGTACAACAAAAATGCGGCCCCCCGGAACAAGGATGCATCATTCGGTCTGACCGATGCGTTGATACGATCCGGGGTACAGCACTATATCGGCACCCTGTGGAAAGTCTCGGATATACACAGCAGCAATTTCGCCTTAAATTTTTACGACTATTTTTTCAACGGCTACAGCGTGGGAGAAGCCGTCAATCTTGCCCGGAAAAAATCGGCAGAAAACAAAAATGATTTCTCCTGGGCAAGCTATGTCCTCTATGGCGATCCCCAGGAGACCTATTTTCCCCAAACGGCTTTCTCACCCCGGCCGGCCATTGAAAAAAGCAGTCCCGTGCCCGGCGAAAAAGAAAAAATCAGGAACCGGTCCGACGATGGGCCGCCTTCTTTGCCTGCAACCGATGACACCCCTGCTGCAAATAACAGAAAACGCGTTATGGCCCTCATTGCCCTGGTATGCATCATCACAGCCGGACTTATAACAGCGGGCCGGGGGTATCTTCAAAAAGATTCCCTTGACCACTGGAGCATGCCTGTGACAATGTCCGTGTCCGTCATGGAGCCTTCTGATGAAACGGCTAAATTTGCAGCCCATGTTCTGGAGAGCCAGTTGCATGAAAAGTGCCCCCATATACAGCTTTTAGAGCGAACCGACTGGCAGTTGCTCAAACAGGAGTACGACATCATGTCGTCACAACTGGTTCCCCGGCGTAATAAGATTACCCCCGAACTTTTAACTGCGGCACTTTTTTTAATCATTGACGTCAACAATGCCTCAGACCCGCCGGCACTGCTCATGCGCCTGGCAGAGACCGAAACGGGCAGCATCAGGCACAATTTTAACGAGCCCCTGTACGACACGCTTTTCACGGAACAAAAAGAACGGCTGTGCCAAACCGTTGTAAAGACCCTTGAAAAAGACTATCCCCTGAAAGGCCGGATTATAAAACTCGACGGCAGGGAGATCGTTTTAAACATCGGCTATGATCAGGGTGTCCGGCCGGGCCAGCGTTTTGAAGTGGTTGAAAATGGCACCATGCTGAAAATAGAAACAAGCGACGATATAAAAGCCCGCACAAGTTTTGCCAAGCAGGAACAGGTGGACAAAGCCGTATTGACAGACAATTTGCGTATCCGCAGGGTATATCCCTGATCTTTTTTTGTTTTATTTAGTGCCCGGCCGAAAATCTAAAATTTTAATCCTTGAAATACGCCTTGTATTCCGAAGGTTTTTAATTTCAGCCGTCTTGTACTCAACAAAATTTCCAGGTTTTCGGTCAGACACTACTTAGTAAACCAGAAGTGCCGAAACAGCCCCAGAGCCTTGTAAGAATGATGCCGCCCATACAAAATATGGGTTCCATTTTATAGTTATTTCATCCTCTCAATTACCCACCAATTTTTTTATGTTTAATCTCATTTAAAAATATCTTGAAATATTATTTCCGACATTTTATAGTCCTGCAATAACTAATTGCTTACTTTATATTTAAACTACTGATTTTATAATGTTTTTTCATTGTTAAATTTATATCTAACAATGAATTGCAGATAAAAGACGAGAGTTTGCCCTAGGAGCCGGATGATTTATAAAACACAGGTTGTTCTTTTGCTCTTTCTGGTTTGGGGGGGTGTTGTTTCCACACCTATTTTGGCCGATACTTCGAATGCCATACCGGCTAACAGCAATATTAGTTTTGCATTTTCCCCCAATCCTGTGGGGTCAGGGGCCAGGGCATTGGGGTTTGGGGCGTTTATCGCAGTGGCGGACGATGCCACCGCCGCTTCGTGGAATCCCGGGGGACTTGTCCAGCTAAAAAAGGCGGAGATATCCATCGTGGGGAACTATAGTTACCAAAAGGAAGATTACGACTTTTTAGACCATCCTGAAGCAAACGGGTCCCAGTCTTCGTCTTTAACAGATCTTAATTATCTGAGTTTTACGTATCCCTTTACACTCTGGAACCGCAACATGGTTATATCAATCAATTACCAGCGGCTTTATGATTTTACGTTAAAGGAAAGTTATCAATATACAACTCAGGCCCTTAATCCGGTAACTTTGATACCTTATGACGGTTTCTATTGGAATAATCAGAGCAATTACCATCAATCAGGTAATCTCTCAGCCGTAGGCATTGCCTACGGAGTTGAAATCATTCCACAGCATCTTTCGTTTGGCATTACGATCAATATCTGGAATGATGATCTTTGTGACAATAGCTGGAAACAAACCGAAACGGGTTCATCTGTGGGATCCTATTTTGGTCGGATTGTTAAAGAAGTTAACTATGTGGCCCAGCATAATTATGTTTTTAAAGGGTTAAACTATAATTTGGGGCTGTTGTGGCGCAGCAAGAATAAAAAATTTTCCTTGGGCGCCGTATATAAATCACCGTTTACTGCTGACCTGAAACATGAATTCGACGGTCAGTATACAGGCTATGAGGATACACACATGACCATGGAAGAAGAACTCGAAATGCCCATGTCCTATGGTATCGGCGCAGCCTATCGGTTTTCTGACAGATTCACGATCTCAGCAGATGTGTACAGAACCCATTGGGATCAATTTCTCTTAAAACAGGCAGACGGCACTAAGATTTCAGCGGTGACTGCCAAATCACAGGGAAAATCCGATGTTGATCCCACCTGCCAGGTTAGGCTGGGTGGTGAGTATCTTTTAATCAACAAAAATAAACATTATGTAATTCCCTTAAGAATGGGCCTTTTTTATGATCCCTCCCCTGCAGAAAACAACCCGGATGATTATTACGGATTCAGCCTGGGGACAGGATTTGCCAAAGGAAGAGTTGTTTTTGACATTGCAGCGCAATATCGCTTTGGCAAGGATGTGGGAGACTCGGTTTTTCCAGATCATAATTTTTCCCAGAATGTAGATGAATTCAAGGTTTATTCATCCATTATCATCCATTGGGATTAACGAAATATATGGTAAGCAGCACCGGGGTTAAGCATATTTTATAACATCATGACAATTTAACAGCACAAAGGAGGATGAAACAAATTGGAAACAAATACTTCTGCTAAAGAGCTGGCTTCTGCCGTTTATAAAAAAACCAAGAAAGATTTGAGAAAAAAAAAAAAAAAAAAGGGCCATTCCATTGAAAAAAGAATTAACAAAATCCAGGTTGGGGCAGACGAAGAGACCTTTATCAGTTTTGTGCTCTCCGATACCTTCCCGGATGAATTCAAGGATGGAGAAAGCGTCGGTTTTGTCGATGTGTCTGGATTTGGTGACAGATTGCCTGACGGACAGTACGAGGTCAAAATATATTTTGATGAAGACAATCACGATAAGCAAAGTGAATTCATCAACGTAACAACCGGGAAACAATATTATTTTGATACGGATACTAGAAAAATAAAAGTACCTAAGGGGATAAATGCCTGTGAATACAGTATTAAAAAAGGCTGCACCTGGATCACGGTTCTCATGGTAACCCTTCACGGTGATGCTTTTCTTGTCGATGTCTGCTTAGATTGTCCAGAATGTTATGGTTAATCTTTGTAAGTTGTCAACCCGTTACTGATGCCGACAGAACACCTTCTATTCCTGGTAGCGGATTCTTTGAATGAGATTTGTGTGCCGGGACAATTCACCGACTCCTTGTGAATCTCGGTTTGGGAGCAGGCTACAGTCCACTGCAGCAGATATTGTTGTGGATGTAATGGAGGCTTGCAAAAATGCGGTCACCCCATCTCCCTTTCTCTGGACAGACGGCATCCCCCGGAAGATCTTATCCGGGCAAATGTAACAAGAAAATAAATAATCAACGTGTAATCGGCCTAATATTGTTGTCTTAAAAAACTTATATTTAAGGAGCAAAATAAAAATGAAGAAAAAAATTTCAGGTGTTATCGCCGGACTTTTTCTAATCGTTGGGCTAACCCAATTCGGGTATGCTGCTGACTCGGCCTCTGATTATAATGACGATGGCAGTTCATCCGATACGGTAAACGTATCTGCTTTCTCCATTTACACTAAAACACTTACCAATTTGATGAAAGCAGCAAAAAGATGGATCATTCCATTGAACAAAGAATTGGTAAAATTAAAATAGGGATAGATGAGGAGACCTTTATCAGTTTTGTA
>JAKSBO010000483.1 GCA_022361095.1 Desulfobacterales bacterium
AAGGGCGATTTTGCAAAGATGCTCATGGGATCTGTGCATGGGGTTTCTAAGCTGCATGGAAGCAACGTTTGCCCAGCCTCTTTCGTCGAAGATCGCACGGGTCTCGGTCGGGGTCAGGTAAACGCCTTTAAATTTTTCAGGGAAGTCACCTTCGGACAGAACTTTTACAGGACCGGCAAGGCAGAATTCTTTTCTGGCCATAACAGCCTGAACACCCGGATGATCTTCCAGAGCAATCTTCCAGAATACGTCATCTTCAGACTCTTCGCCATGACCTTTGTATACTTTTTCACATTCCCATTTTTTTTCGTCTTCCGACATTTCGAATTTTTCTTCGATCTTCATGGTGGCATAGATTTCACCATTTCTTTCCAGGGTGATTTCATCGCCAACATTGATTTCTGCAGCATCGGCAGCAGCAGCGTCGAGCATAACGGGAACCGGCCAGAAAGTGCCGTCAGCCAGCAGGAAGTCTTCACAAACGCCTTTCCAGTCAGCTTTGGTCATGAAGCCGTTCAGCGGAGAGAAACCGCCGATGCCCAGCATGATCAGGTCGTCTTTAACCTGGGAAGAAATTTCAATTTTTTTCAGACCTTCAGCTTTTTTCAGTTCTGCTTCCAGTTCTGCGCCTTCGAGCTTGCAGCATACAAGACCTTTTCCGCCATGGGGTGCAACTAATTTAGACATATACCTCAGTCTCCTTATCTATGGTTAACTTCCATTATGGGTGTCAAATGCCTTGACCCGGCACCTGACTTCAATTTTATTTAAAAATCTCGTAAGATTTAATGATGATTCGTCGATTTGTCAAGAATTATATTTGCTTAACTTTAACAGTTCTCCCACCTCATCCATGGATACTGCATGGGCGTGGGCTTGCAGCCCGGGCTGCTTAAATGCAATGAACCAGGTTCCGGCCGATTCTGCAGCTTTTTGATCGTATATGGAATCCCCGATGAACACAATCTGCCGGGGCAGCAGCGCAAAAGTTCCCATAATTTTATCAAAATGTTGATCGGACCTCTACACCATGCTGGTTTTTAACCTTCGTCTGTTCTGGACTTTTCCTTTTTTTCATCAAATTGAAAGGTCGTTCACAACTCTTCCGAATTTCGATTGCTGCTTGCGCCCCGCTATGAAAAGTAGGCATTGGCTGAAAATGACCGTTATCAAAACCGATTATTCTCGATTTGGGGCAACTTGATGCAAATATACATTCACCGGGCAAATTCATGGCCGTCCAGAATTTCGACCAAATAGTCCATTGGAATCTTACAAGAATCATTGGAGGCAACTCTCATGGGCAATTACAATACATTTTCGGGCAGTTTCGCTTGCTCCGATGCAGGGGCAAACACCAGTTTCATTGAAAACCGAACTATCACTATCGCGATAAGCCTAATCGAGGGTTATCAATTTAATATCAATGCCTAATGCCTGAGCAAGCTTGATTAATGGTTTTAAAAACAAACTGTCATGATGATTGGCTGCTCCCACAAGGCAGACCAATGGAAAGCTATGGCCGTTTGTGGGGTTGATAGCGGTTAATGTATGAATCCGGTATCTAATGACATAATACGACTTATCCCTTTTTTTCCGGCGTTTTCCACAATCACAGTCCGTGTCGGAACAAATTCGTATTTTTTGCCGTTGATTTCAATGGAGCAAAGGGGATAATTGACTTCAGACGGCAGTTCACTGGAATCAACACCATGGATAACGGCAATCTCAAGACAACCCGATTTATAAAGATGATGAAGGCTGAATGAAAATTTTCAATGTACGATGCCATCTCGGGAAGACTACAACTGTCATCCTTGTGATGTAATTTAAAGTGCCCCTTTCCTGATTGATATAAGAAAGAGGGCACTTTCTTTAAAGGCCGCCTTCAACAATAACAATACCTTTATAATTATGGCGACGGCTTTGATTTTTTAATTATTCTGATCGGTTACGCAACCGGCCCCGACCCTGTTTTTGTTCGTCTCAACAACCTTATTTTACAAAAGCCTTACCTATTCTGCAATAGTTTTGCTGCTGCCTTAAACGCAGGTTACAAGTGGACCTTACCGTAAAGTTTGCGCTGGGCCCTGAAATTCATGGCAATGTAAACCAGCTTTGAAAACGCCGCCCCGAAAAGGATATACTGAACTTTTGAAAAGAACAGGGCCAGGGTGGCAATGGCGAACATGACCAGGGTGTTGAGAATAATATATCCCCTGTATTCGGGCCGGTTCACATAATATGCGGTCTGCTTGCCCAGATAGAAAGTGCCCACCCCCACCATGACCATGATCCGGAAATCGTTTATGGCCAGGTCATCCAGTATGGCATGGCGGATCATGTTGGCCAGAACGGCAAATGAAATATAGGTGGAGAGCTGGGAGAAGAGGATGGCGTCCCCGTTTTTATCCAGTTTCGATTCAATGAGCAGTGGAAATGAATCAAAATACATCCACCAGATCATGCAGATGAACAAAAACCCGCAAATTACCGTTGCCGTGGTCATCACATCCCAGTTCGTGTCGGAAAGGCCGCCGGCAATGGAAATCACG
>JAKSBO010000706.1 GCA_022361095.1 Desulfobacterales bacterium
ATCACCAACAATTTCATTGACAAATACCTGAAAAATAGGGCCTATTACAGCCTGACAACGGATAGCGATGTGGATAACCCGGATCAGCGGATTGCTGAAGACTTAAGTAGTCTTACAGTAACAAGCCTGAGTTTTCTGCTCATCATCCTGAGTGCCCTTATTGACCTGTTCGCCTTTACCGGTATTTTGTGGTCCATCTCCCGGCTTTTAACCGGCATTCTTTTGGCCTATGCGTTCTTCGGAACAATTATCACTGTATTAATCGGCAAGCGTTTAGTAGGTTTGAACTACAAACAGCTTAAAAAAGAAGCAGATTTCAGATACGGCCTGATTCACATCCGGGACAATGCCGAATCCATTGCATTTTACCAGGGAGAAACAGGGGAAAAAATACAGATCAAAAAGCGTTTCAAAAAAGTACTTAATAATTTTAACATTCTTATCGGATGGCAACGGAACCTGGATTTTTTCACCAGAGGCTACGGTTACCTGGTCATCATCCTGCCTACCATGATTGTGGCCCCCATGTACTTTGCAGGCAAAGTGGAATTCGGACAAATTTCCCAAGCCTCATTTGCCTTTGGCCAGGTATTAGGGGCCTTTTCCATTATTATTCAACACTTTGACCGCATCAGTGCCTTTGCAGCGGGGATCAACCGTGTCTCCACCTTCAAAGAGAAACTATTTACGGCATCAGGTTCAAAAACAACCAAAGAAGGTACCAATCTCCCCCGGATTCAGCGGGTCACCAAAGATGCCATACGGACAATAAACCTTAACCTCCAGACCCCTGATTATAAACGCACCCTGATTCAAAATCTAAGCCTTAACCTTGACAAGGGAGAACGCATCCTGATCATGGGCCATTCCGGTGCAGGTAAAAGTTCTCTGCTGCGGGGCATTGCCGGCCTCTGGGCCTCGGGTTCCGGAACCATTGAACACCCCCCGGCGGACAAGGTCATGTTCCTGCCCCAGAAACCATATATGGTGCTGGGCAGTCTGCGAGAACAGCTCCGATACCCCAGTGGGGCGGACCTGGACGATGATCAGATTAAAGCGGCCATGGAGGCGGTCAACCTCACGGATCTATACCAAAAAATGCAAGGAGCAGCAGGAGGCAACTCTTTTATAGACGCGGAAAACAACTGGGAAGAGATGCTTTCCCAAGGCGAACAGCAACGATTGGCCTTTGCCAGGCTTTTGATCACAAAACCGGATTTTGCCATTCTGGACGAAGCCACCTCCGCTTTGGACGTAGACAATGAAAAGGCATTGTACAGCATCTTGTCACAACTTGAGATCACCTATATCAGCGTGGGCCACCGTCCTACGTTAAAGGCCTATCACGATAAAATTCTGTTTATACAGGGTGACGGCGGATGGGAAGTCAATACCGCATCAAACAGCCGGGATTTCATCTAACGGCCATGGGCTGACCTGGTCTATCAACGGCCAGGTCCAGCCCCACAATAAAAGCCGGATAGACCGCGTTGAATCATTGATCCGCCTACACCTTCCAATTGTTGTATAAAACACCCCGGTTCGAACGAAAAAGACAAAAAAGAAATAAATAAAATTCCCAAGACCACCCAGCCCACCGCCATCTTTTTCAAAGAATAGGGCATCCCCTTTTAAACCACCGGAGCCCCTATCCATAATGCCTTGACTCGTTTCCGGAGACTAAAGCATTTGTCAACGCCCAAACCCAACACAACCATTAAATAAAATATGATTTAAAAAAATAAAACACGAAAATGTAAAACCAAAACCAACATAATTACAACATATATGTACTAAATTTATAAATACACACATAAAACAAACAAAATTTATCCACTTCACTCCAACTCCACGTTGCGGGTAAAAAAATAATATTCTTTAAATTCAAACAGTAAAACAAAAACAATTTAAAAGATGACGATTTTTTACTTTCACTTGTTAATATTGGCTTATTTGTTGCGTAAGAGGTTTCCCATTGCGAATGACAGGATTGTCTTTTCAGACATTCCGCCATTAATCAACTTAAAAAAATGATTGGACTTACAATGGATTTTAAACGTTTTTCCCACAAATTTCTGCTTATCGTTGCGGCACTTTTCTGCGGTATGACCATCGCATTTTCAGCTTCAGCCAAAGAGACCATCAAAATAGGGGTGCTTCACTCACTGTCCGGAACCATGGCCATCAGCGAGACCACACTCAAAGACACCATTTTGATGCTTGTTGATGAACAGAACAAAAAGGGCGGCCTCCTAGGCAAAAAGATTGAAGCTGTTGTGGTTGATCCGGCCTCAAACTGGCCGCTCTTCGCTGAAAAAGCAAGGGAACTGATCGAAAAAGAGAAAGTGGCTGCCGTTTTCGGATGCTGGACATCCGTCTCCAGAAAATCAGTCCTTCCCGTATTCGAAGAGCTGAACAACCTGCTCTTCTACCCGGTTCAATATGAGGGTGAAGAGTCGTCCAAAAATGTTTTCTATACCGGTGCCGCACCAAATCAGCAGGCCATCCCTGCCGTTGACTATCTTATGAATGAGATCGGGGTTAAACGCTGGGTTCTTGCAGGAACCGATTATGTCTATCCCAGAACCACCAACAAAATTCTCCAGGCGTACCTGAAAAATAAAGGGGTGGCTGGCGCCGACATCATGATCAATTACACACCATTTGGCCATTCCGACTGGCAGTCCATTGTCGCCGATATCAAAAAATTCGGCACCGCAGGCAAAAAAACGGCTGTGGTATCCACCATCAACGGTGACGCCAATGTTCCTTTTTACAAAGAATTGGGAAACCAGGGCATTACCGCCGACAATATCCCGGTCGTTGCCTTTTCCGTTGGCGAGGAAGAATTGTCGGGCATCGATACCAAACCCCTCGTAGGCCACCTTGCTGCCTGGAACTACTTCATGAGCGTTGATGATCCGGCCAATGACGCGTTTATTGAAAACTGGCATGCATTTATTAAAAACGACAAACGGGTCACCAATGACCCCATGGAAGCACACTACATCGGTTTCAACATGTGGGTCAACGCCGTTGAGAAAGCCGGCACCACGGCGCCCAATGCCGTTCAGGATGCCATCATCGGCGTTACCGTACCCAACCTGACCGGCGGCTATTCCGCCATGATGCCCAACCACCATATCACCAAACCCGTTCTCATCGGTGAGATCCAGGACGACGGTCAGTTTGAGGTGGTTTGGCAGACGCCGGGGCTGGTGGTTGGCGACGCATGGTCCGATTACCTGCCCGGTTCCAAAGATTTGATCTCCGACTGGCGGGCCCCATTGAAAAACGGCAATTTCAAGGTGACCAAATAACGGCCATGGGCTTTTGCCTGGCCTATCAAACCCCAGGCACCGCCATAACAAAACATGATGGGAACCCATTGATGTTTTTATATGGATCTGAATTGGCGGCCTTAACTTGACGCATACTTCCGGCAGCGGGGTATTCCCTCTGCCGGAATCCGGCACCCCATTAAACGGGCCGGCCCCTTTCACGGCAGACGCCTGACGGCTCGGCACAACATTTTCCCTAAAGGATTGCGTTCTGATATGTTTACTTCCCCAAAGGACCGTTTTCACACGCTCCTTTTTATTTTGACTTTTGCAATGTTTACGGCATTTTTTGACATGCTGCCCGCAAATGCAGCGGCCAACGATTTTGACCAGGGATTGGAAAAGCTCACCCAGAGAAACTTTAAGATAAAAATTCAAGGACTTGAACAAATTTTCCAAAGCGAAGCCCCCCAAGTGGAAACGCTTTTATCCGCACTTCTTGAAGGAGACCTTTACTACACCAAAAAAGAAAAAGAAGTGGTGTATGCCGCAAAACAAGACGGCCAATTTACCACCACAGGGGTGTTGTCCAATGAAGTAAGGCAAGGGGTCGGCAGCAGAACGCTTAAAAAAATCGGAATCAACAATAACATCAGAAAAAAACTCAAGGGATGGCTTTCACTGCTTCAGCTCTACCATGGAAACCCAAAAGAGCGTACAGATGCGGTATACCGGCTTCTCGGCAAACTCACGCCGGAGATGGTAAACACGCTAAAAAAACGCTATGACCAAGAGACCAGCCACAAAGTAAAACAAGCCCTTGCAACGGCCATTGCCCTTGACACCCTTGACAACGGAAGCGACGGGGAAAAACAGTCCGCCCTGCATAGACTCAAAGGCAGCCTTTATCCGGCCGTAAAGACAAGCCTGCTCAATGTCATAAACAATGAAAACAGCGAACAGGTTAAAAACCAAGCCCGGAAAACGCTTCAGGGCATTGAATCGAAAATCGCTTTTTTCAGATTCACAGAAACCCTGTTCTTCGGTTTGAGCGCCGGTTCCATCCTGGTTCTTGCCGCCATTGGCCTTGCCATCACTTTCGGGGTTATCGGCGTAATCAACATGGCCCATGGCGA
>JAKSBO010001160.1 GCA_022361095.1 Desulfobacterales bacterium
CACATAACACCATCACAACAACACACTCTTGCAAACAAAAACACATACAAGAAATCATTGATAGAACATCAACTTGTTTGCTTCACAGATTAAACATTACAACCTTAAACACAGTTAACACCTGCATGATAGCATTGTTAAACACTTCATAAAAAACATGTGTAGCGAGCTAAAAACGCTGTTTTCAAGCTGTTTTTCCCAGTAATGGGGGAACACACTTTCACGCAACCTATTCACTTCATAAAGACACAACACAGGTTTTGATTTGCATATGCTTGCACGTATTCATTGGCTAATCAAAAGAGTAAGCAAGCAACACATAGCGCGTTGATCATCACATCTTTGACTACAAAAGAGTAAAAACATTTTGACCAAAAAAAATATTTGTATCTAGTGTTTATCCGGACCTATGCCTAGTGATTATCAAACAGAAAAGCATTCATTGTGTTCATGCAACACGTTAAGCATGCAATCAAACGAAATACATTCTCTCTTTTGCAACGCACTTAAACACTAAGAAGAAACATACGATCAATGTGTCATGCGAGTTGATTGAAGTACATCTATACGCACGTGTTTGTTTTCTTAAACACGCATCACAATACGTGTTTAAAGTTGACACATTAGTCACAATTAAACTCGGTCGTAACTTATTTACGTATAAACATTTGCTTACAACCATCACATACGTTGCAAACCCTACTTTTTGATTGAGATGACATGCTTTTGAAGTATAGGAACATTAAAAAAGAAGGCTGCCACTTTCGCGGCAACCTTCTTTGGTTTTGATTATACAGATGACGATTAATCTTCATCTTTCTTCGGCTTGTATTCGGAAATCACTTGCTGCTGCACACTTGATGGAACAGGATCGTAGTGATCAAATTCCATTGCGAAGGAGCCTTGCCCACCTGTTACAGACTTGAGCTGCGACTGATAGTTACTGACTTCCGAAAGTGGCACGAGCGCTTTAATCAGAGCTTGGTTGCCGGCTAGCATATCAGTACCCTGAATGCGGCCACGCTTACCTGACAAGTCGCCTGTGATATCGCCCATGAACTCGTTTGGCACGGTCACTTCAATATTGACCATTGGTTCAAGCAGAACGGGTCTCGCAGCGTTCACAGCTTCGATAAACGCCCATTTACCAGCAGCGACGAATGCGACTTCCTTGGAGTCGACTGGGTGATACTTGCCGTCGTAGACGGAGACTTTAACGTCCTGCATTGGGTAGCCAGCGATTGCGCCGTCTTCCATCACCTTGCGAATGCCTTTTTCAATCGCAGGGATGAATTGCTGCGGGATTGAGCCGCCGAATGTATCGTCCTTAAACTCAAAGCCAGTG
>JAKSBO010000730.1 GCA_022361095.1 Desulfobacterales bacterium
TGATGCCCTGAAAGGTACGGTCATCAATCGGTTTGACCAGATGGCTATCTATCCTGCCTCCCATTACGTAACGAATAAAAAGACCCGGAAGCAGGCTGTGGAAAGCATTGTGGCCGAGCTCAAGGAGCGTCTGGCCTCCTTGAATGAACAGAACCTGCTGGTGGAGGCCCAGCGTCTGGAGGAGCGCACCCGGTATGATCTTGAGATGCTGGAGGAGATCGGGTATTGCAACGGCATTGAAAACTATTCCCGGCATCTTACGGGCCGGGCGCCGGGGCAGCCGCCGCCAACGCTTCTGGACTATATAGATCGGGACTTTTTGCTCTTTTTTGATGAAAGCCATATTTCAGTGGGCCAGCTCGGGGCCATGTACAAGGCGGACCGGTCCCGGAAGGAGACGTTGGTCAAACACGGATTCCGTCTGCCCTCTGCCGTGGACAACCGGCCGTTGAAATTTGAAGAGTTCAAAGCGCTGGTGCCCCGGACCATTTTTGTGTCTGCCACCCCCGGGGACTATGAGATGGAAAAGGCAGGTGTCCGGGTGGCCGAGCAGATTGTCAGGCCCACAGGCCTGCTTGATCCCCAGGTGGAGATCCGGGACGCCAAGACACAGGTTGACGACCTCTACCAGGAGATCCTCAAACGGGTGGAGGCCCGGGAACGGGTGCTGGTGACCACGTTGACCAAACGCATGGCAGAGGATCTTACCGATTACTATTCGGATTTGGGGCTCAAGGTCAAATACCTGCATTCGGATATCGGCACGGTGGAGCGTATTGATATTATCCAGGATCTTCGGCGGGGCCTGTTTGATGTGCTCATCGGCATCAACCTGCTGCGCGAAGGCCTGGATATTCCGGAAGTGTCCCTTGTGGCCATTCTCGATGCGGACAAGGAGGGGTTTTTACGTTCGTTCCGGTCTTTTATTCAGATTTTCGGCCGGGCGGCCCGCAATGCCTATGGCCGGGTGATCATGTATGCGGAAAAAGAGACCGGCTCCATGAAACAGGCCCTGGCTGAAACCCGCCGCCGCCGTAAGATACAGAAATCCTATAACCAGGCCCACGGCATTAAACCGGCCACCATCAATAAAAAGATCAACAGCTTTGATTACACCATGGCCGACATGAACAACAATACGGTTGAGGCTGCCGTAAACGAGGAACTTAAAGCGTATGATGCGGATGAGTTGAATCTGGACGATGTGATCAGAGATCTTGGGGCAAAAATGAATGAAGCTGCTGAAAATTTGGAATTTGAGCAGGCTGCTCAATATCGGGACAAGATTCGGGAGCTGGAAAAAATTAAAACAGCCCAGCCATAATCCGTCTTAAAATGAAAGCGACAGCGTAACGGGTTTGAGGAGGTCCCGCAATATCGGGACAAAATTCGGAAATTGGAAAAGATTAAAAAAGTTCGGTCATGGTCAGTGAAAAAATAAAAGAGAAATACGACCAGGCGCCCCATGCCCCAGGAGTTTATCTCATGCGGGATAAAAAGGGAAAGATCCTTTATGTGGGCAAAGCCAAGGATTTAAAAAAACGGCTGGCTTCATATTTTGTAAGAAAGGATCAGCCCGAACCCAAGACCGCAGCACTTTTGGCCCTGGTGGCTGATTTTGATCTGGTGGTGACCCAGTCTGACCAGGAGGCCTTTATCCTGGAATCCAACCTGATCAAAAAACATTCCCCTAAATATAATGTTATTCTTAAGGACGGTAAAAATTATCCGCTGCTGCGCATTGACATGAATGAGCCCTATCCTTCCATCCAGCGGGTGCGGCGCATTGAAAAGGATAAGGCGCTCTATTTCGGGCCCTATTCTTCCTCTAAGAGTGTGAATCAAACCCTAAAGCAGATTCAGCGGATTTTTAAACTTCGAAAATGCCGGGACACCCAGTTTAAAAATCGGTCCCGGCCATGCCTGAATTATCAGATTAAAGCCTGCCTTGGTCTGTGCTGCAATGACGTGGATCCCGAAGCGTACCGGGCCAGGGTGAAGGATGCGGTCTTGTTTTTAAAAGGACGGACCCGGGAGGTGATTAAAAAACTGCGCCTTGAGATGGCTGGGTTCGCCGGGGAACAGGCCTTTGAAAAAGCGGCCCAGGTCCGGGACACCATCTTTGCCGTAGAGCGGATCATGGAACGTCAGGTGGTGGTGTGTGCGGACGGGCAGGACCGGGACGTGCTCGGGCTTGCATGGGAGCGGGACCGGGCTGTGGTGACGGTGATGCAGGTGAGGTCCGGGCATCTGGTAAACACAGCCTACTATCCTTTGGATCTGGGATTCAAGGCATCCGATGAAGTCCTGGCGGCCTTCGTGATCCAATACTATGAGAAAGCGGCCCAGATTCCGGGTTCCGTCTTATTCAGCCATCCATCCGATGATATGATCCGGGCCGAAGCCCGGCTCAATGAAGTGGCGCCCCATCGGGTGCATTTCCACTACCCGGTCCGGGGGGAAAAGAAACGGCTTGCCGACATGGCGCGGCTTAATGCCAAGGCAGAGCTTGAAAAAATTCTGGCCAGGGAAGAGGAGGCCCGGGCGGGGCTGACCATGCTTCAGCATCTTTTGGGCATGGCCCGGCCGCCCGAACGTATGGAGTGTTTTGACAACTCCAATCTCCAGGGAAAAGACCCCGTAGCGGCCATGGTGGTGTTCACCGGCGGCAGGCCCGACAAAAATGCCTACCGTAAATTTATTATAAAGGACATTGATCACCAGGATGACTATGCGTACATGGCCCATGTGCTTTCCCGCCGGTTCCGGCATGACCGGGAAAATATGCCCCTGCCGGACCTGCTGGTGGTGGACGGCGGTAAAGGGCAGTTGTCCATGGCCGTGAGCGTGGTCAGGGAGTTGGGTCTGGAAGGTCGGTTTACCCTGGCAGGCCTGGCTAAAAAGGATACGGACAAGGGGGAAAAGGCAGATAAGGTTTACCTGCCGGGGCGATCAAACCCATTGAATACGGCCCAGTCTGCCAAGGCACTTTTTCTCCTGGAGCAGATCCGGGACGAGGCCCACAGATCAGCCGTTACGTTCCAGCGCTCCCGCAGGGAAAAGCGGGGCAAAATGTCCGTGCTTGACGGGATCACCGGCATTGGTCCGAAAAAAAAGAAGTTGCTGCTTACCACCTTTAAGGGGATTGACAATATCCGAAGCCAATCTCCTGAATCGCTTGCCGCCCTCCCCGGCATTACGCCGGCGATGGCAAAGGAGTTGCTCCGGGTGCTGGCTGAATAAACAGCATCTCAAAGTGGACATTTACGCCCAACTGTTTTATTAGAGACTGTTTTGCTTCGACAAAATTAAATGATTGTATTATGATCCAATTTTTTGGCGAAAACCTCATTAATAATAACAACGGACCCGTCAGATTTAAGCAACTGAGGGCCGGGAGATGAAAATGAACGACAGGTTTGAGGACGACAATACTCAGAATACCGACCAGGGCATGGATGAAATGAGCTTTGAGCAGATGCTTGATGCCTATGACTCAAAAATCGGCCGGGAATTCAAGCCCGGGGATATGGTGGAAGGGCAGATCATTTCCATCGGAGAAAATTCAGTTTATCTGGACACGGGGACAAAGTCCGACGGTGTGGTGGATAAATCCGAGCTGCTGGATGAAAATGGTGAATTTCAGTATTCAGTGGGTGATATCCTCAAATTGTATGTGGTCTCCTTGAGCGAAAGCGAAGTGATTTTGTCCAAGGCGGTTTCCGGGGCCGGGATGGCTGCCATGATTGAGGATGCGTATCGTGGGCATACCCCGGTTGAAGGCCGGGTGACCGGCGTTGTCAAAGGTGGCTTCTCCGTGGAGGTCCTGGGCAAAAGAGCGTTTTGCCCGGTGAGCCAGATTGATGTCAAATATGTGGAAACCCCCGAGGATTACGAGGGGCAGACCCACCATTTTCTGATTACCCGGTATGAGGAAAAGGGGCGGAA
>JAKSBO010000689.1 GCA_022361095.1 Desulfobacterales bacterium
AATTGCTAAAGAACCGGCCAAAAGATATTGAGGTCTTTGCTGAAAAAGATGCGGACGGATCAATCACAACTGAGATTCATTCTGTTTTTACCCCTCCGGGAGGCAAAGCGCCTGTTCAGGACACCCTGCATTACCAGGCCAAAGTTAAAATCGGTACGGATTTGCCTGCTTTTGATGCGATATCCATACCGGAGATGTCCGAATTTAAGGTGGATGCCCAGTGGCAGGAACAGATTTACCATCCGGACCGTCTGTTCATGGACGGGCTGTTCCGCTCCGTGGATCAGTTGGCACTGCTTGACGAGGAAAGTTTGGTCACAGTGGTTCAATGGCGGCCCGGCCGCGAGTTTTTTAAAGGCCAGGCCTATCCGGAATTTGCCACCCCTGTGGTGATTATGGATGCCATATTCCAAACCGGCGGCATACTGGAATTTTTCACCAGTGCCGACGTGGTATTGCCCTATACCATCCGCAAAGCATCCTTTGCAGGTACGGTACTGCCCAATACGCCTTATTTCTGTGTTACCCGGCGTCTGGCCCAGGGCGAAGAGACAAAAACCTATCATATGCAGCTGGCTGACCTTGCCGGCCGCGTGATCATTGACGTCCAGGATTTTCAAATGGTCCGGGTGGATCGCCTGGCCGAAGACGAACGCCCTGATATGGCAATGATCAAGCCGGCAGGAAAAAGCCTTGTAGCCGGATAAATGCAACAGATAAACCTGCTGTTCCGTGAACAGGGCATTGATTTATGCCTTGTTCACATCCCGGCAATGCTCGAAGCGTTCTTACCCCAAATCGCCGGGCCTGGTTATCAGACCAGGCCCGGCTGCCGATTTCGTTTGGACCAGTTTGCACAGCCTGTGCTTTCCCTGGATGAACTCAATGGGCTGAATCAATTATTTGCCCTGAAAAAGCAGGTGGAACGTCTGGCCGGACGATGGGCGGTAAAAAAACTTGTCATGCAGGAGACAGGCCTCTCCCCGGATGCCGTTGAGATTCATAATGACCAATCCGGAGCGCCCGTCCTGGCGCACCCCCTTAATTACGCCATATCCATTTCACATTCAGGTGATTACGCCCTGGCGGCCTTGTCTAAAACAGCCAAGGCCATCGGTGTTGATATGGAGACCTTAATCCCTGTGGATATCCCGGCCCTTTTGCACGCCGGATTTTCCAATAATGAGCAACGTGCATACGCCGGGGCGGATTTTGAAACCATCCTGAAAATCTGGACAATCAAAGAAGCCTTGCTGAAATACCGGCGCACCGGGTTAAAAAGGTCTGTAAAAAAAATTGAATGGCTCAATGGCACGCTGTATGAAAATCATTCCCCCGTTGATGACGTTCTTGTTAAATAATACCAGCGGGATAAAAT
>JAKSBO010000206.1 GCA_022361095.1 Desulfobacterales bacterium
CATGGTCAGTGGAACCAAAAGTATCCGGAATTGTATTTTAATCAATTTGATCTCCCTGGAATTTTAGATTGCGGATCCATTGTTACTTTTCGAAATTTTGAATAGCAAAAACAGTCATTATTAAATGACCTTAAAGATAATTTTAGGCCAAGGTTCTAGACAAAAGATGTATAAGCAGAACTATTGGGAAATAAGCAATAATTATACCCCGTATCCATCAAAAAAACAGAAATTTGCGATTTCTGTAATAGATATGAGGAAACGTTTTAAATGTTAACTGGTTATCTTTTAATTCCGGGGGCAGCATTGATAAGGAGCATTGTTCAGCGTCTTACTGGAAATATCGTTGTTGTGAAAAATATGGCAGGAAATCTTACTTATTTTTCTATTTATGGCGATTTTATTTCATGGTTTAGCTGTTTTTATTGATTTCTGCATTCGGAATACGGCTTATCTCTGCAAGGGGCGGGGAGCGCCTAAATACTGTGAAGAATTTCCACAATAGGCAAATGCCATTGCGCAATCTTGTTTTCCGTTTTCAGTGAAGATTCATTTTCACCGTCATTGCGGATGACCACTCCGAGCACCTGGGCTTTGATTATCCCGGACAGGATGCCTTTCCATTTTTTAATGCCTTTTTGGGACAGGCTGCCCACGCATTGGCGGTCGGTGTTGAGGATACGGATATAGGCCCCGTCTTTTCTTAGGAATATACGGTCTCCTGTTTTAAGGGCGGCCAGGTGTTCGTGGATGGGATGGTCTTTGGCAAACCGTTGGGGAAAAGAGATATAAAGATCTTCCATCCCAAGGATTGAGATGGTTACATCGTTTGAAAAACCTGTTATGTCAACATTGGGGGCTTGCCTGCGGCCGACAAAGGGATGGCGGGTCAAAACGGCGGTGTGCGGGTTACCTGAATTTTGAACCTTAAAAAGGGTCAGATGTTCCATGGCCCGGGTCATGCCGACGAAATAAAGGCGGCGCTCCTCTTCGATCTCTGTATTTTTCCAGCCGTGGTCCAGGATAAACACATGTTTGAACTCCATGCCCTTGATGCTGTGGACCGTTCCGGTAAAAACGCCTGTGCCCGTCCTCCGGGCCTGTTTTTCTTCGAGCAGCGCACTTAGGAAAAAGTCTTTTGCCTGGGAGACAGAGATTTGCGTGCTGCTGATAACGGCGCAGAAGTCATTTAAAATGCCGAAAGCCTGTTCCGCCCATGGAGACTTCTCTTCAAGCAGATCCATCACCGCTTTTTTAAGAGCCTCCGGGGCCATGCTTTCATGTTTGTGTTCATTTAAAAAATAGAGAGTCTCCTGGAATTCCCGGATTTTGAACAGTTGAAATCCGGGGCTGGATTTAAGGCTGTAACTAATTTGAATCCCAAGTTTTGCCAAGGCCATGCGAACGGCCACAAGGGCGGGATATTCAATGCCCTGGCGGGAAATTACGGCAATATCCCGGGGTGTTGTGCCGTTCTGGTCTAAAAGTGTTTTGATGCAGTCGGCGGTATACACGGCCTGGCTTTGGATATCCCTGCAGCAGACCATGTCCACCCTCTCGTTTTCAGGGGTTTTTCCGGGTGCCGGGGCCAGGTGTTTTCGTTTATCATTGATCCGGCAGCTTATTTGACTTTTCATGCGCCGGCTGTTCCGGGCAATCAAGTCGTTGGCCGCTTCAATCACCGGGTGGGGGCAGCGATAGTTCTCGGTGAGATAAAATTCCCGGGCCTTGTAATCTTCCTTGAACCGGTGGATGAATTTGATGTTGGCATCCCTGAATCCGTAAATGCTCTGGTCATCATCCCCCACTGCCATGATGGCGATTTTTGTATCGTCGTCGGCTGCCAGCCGGCCGGTGAGTGCCGTGATAAACCGGTACTGGCGTGCATCAATGTCCTGGTATTCATCCACCAGGATATAACGGTACCGGGCCAGCAGATACTGCCGGGCCTGGTCTGTGTCCACACCGGGGATTTGCCGTTTGCCGTCAAGGATCTCAACGGCTTCGTCAATCACGGTATTGAAATCAATGTCGCGATTTTGGTTTTGCCCATTGTACTGATCAATCAGGCATCGGCCTGTGATGCACATGGCAAGGCCGTGGAAGGTCATGGCCGTCACCCGGGTGCTTCGTTTTCCGGTCAATGCCTTGATCCTGGTCCGAAGTTCGATCATGGTGCCGTGGTTGAAGCACAGGACAAGAATGCGTTCCGGGGGGATTGAGCGTGCCTTGATCAGCCAGGCACACCGGTGAACGATGGTCCGGGTTTTTCCCGAACCCGGGCCGGCCAGCACCAGCAGGTTCCTGTTTTCCGGGGCTGCAACAATGGCTTCCTGCACCTTATTTCCTAAGTTTTGGATGATATCTGCATAGGCTTTGGCCGTCATGGCCGTGGTAATGATTTTCTTTTGGCCGGGAAAGTACTGGCGGATGAATCTATCGTGGGCGTGGTGAAAATAGTCCCGGACAAAGTCCAGGGCGGTGCGGATTTTTTCCATGCCGAATTCGGCATATTTTTCCATGACATGGACCTGGACATTTTTTTGTTCATAGTGCTGGGACAAGGGCTCGTAATCCCCCCGGGTGTACTGCCGGGTCCGGGCCGCATCTTCCATGGAGAACGTAAATGCCTGGCGGAAAATTCCCAGGCCGTTTTGGAGGGTGATCACTTTTGTGTCGTGCAAAAAGAGCAGGCTTTTTTCCACGAGCCTGGTGCCGTTTCCCTTAAACCCGGACAGAAAAATGTCCTGGGCCATGGCCTGGATGATGTCCGAGAGGAAAAACTGGCCCAGAATCTCTTTCTGGGCTGCTTTAAGATCCGGTTCAAGATTCTTGATAATGGCGTCAATACAAACCCTGGCACACCGGTGGCGCAGATCCATGCGCTCTTTTAAGATCTGCCAGGGTACATTAATAAAGACCCGTTGCTGTTCTGCGCCTTTTTTCCCCGCGATCTTCAAGCTTTTGCCTCCGGATGCCCCCTGGTCGGCAGCCATGATATGCAGCAAGGCGGTGCAGATATCCGTGGTCGCGGTTTGAAAGCCCCTGTCCTTGAGACGCTGGACCACCAGGCGGAGGTTGATCAGGTCGGCCTTGTCTCCACCGGACTCCGGGGAGAGCTCTGCCATCAGGCCGGCCATGGTTTTCTCCATGCGGGAAAAAAGATCCAACAGATCTGCTGCGCTGTGTTTGCCCTTGGGCCGGATAAAGGCGGTCATCACCGATCCTTCCCGGATCAGCCCCGCATTGGCCATATTGTTCAGCTCGTTTATAATGGTGCGCGGGTCCAGGTATTTATCCGGCAGGTTTTCAATGCCGCTGAGGGCTTCGCACAGCATATCCGCCGAGATCAGGGCGTTTTTCTTTTCGTTGAAAAGCATCTGCAGCAGCGTCATATATACCGAGTGAACGGTGCGGGAGAGGTTAAGCCTTTTCAGTTTCTTTTCTGCCTCATCCAGGCTTTTGACCAGGGGCATCCCCTTGAAAAACAATGTGCGGTTGAAATCCCGCCGGATAAAGCCCCGTCTCTCCAGCCAGGCCACGGCAATCCTGGCCCGTTGATCCTCTCCGCCCATATGCTCGTATCCGGCCAGGCGGAGGATCTCTGCCGGGGTGATCACGATTTCGGGATGTTTTTTGCCCCGTTCTTTTAATACCCTGAGAATTTTTTTGATATCCTGTAACGTCAGTTTTGAGTAGGCATTCAATGAGAACTGGCTGTCGATGTCATCCTGTTCATAAAGCAGGATGCAGTCGGCAAGGTCCTGGTCACGTCCTGCCCTGCCGGCTTCCTGGAGGTAGTTTTCAAGGGAGCCCGGGATATCGGCATGGATCACCAGCCGGATATCCTTTTTGTCGATGCCCATGCCAAAGGCATTGGTGGCGCAGATCACAGGGATGGAACCTGCTAAAAATTCATCCTGGATATTGCGCTTGTCCGGCTCGGATCTACCGGCATGAAAAGCCTGGCAGACAATACCCCGTTCGTTGAGAAATCGGCTTAACAGTTCCGTGCCGTTCCTGGATGCGCAATAGACAATGGCACTGCCCTTTGTCTCCGACAGGTTGTCGTTCAGCGTTCGGGCAATGACATCGTACTTTTCAGCGGCTGTGACAGGATAGACGTAAAAACGAAGGTTGTCCCGGTCCACCCCCCCTTCAAAGCCGTTTAGGTCAAGGCCGAGCTTTTCATTGAAATGCTGGCGGATTTCGTCTTTGACATCCTGTTTGGCTGTCGCCGTAAAGGCTCCGATCACCGGCATTTGTCCGGTTTGTTTTTTCCGGTCTGCAATGAGGTCCGCCACATGCAGGTAGTCAGGCCTGAAATCATGCCCCCATTTTGACAGGCAGTGGGCTTCGTCAAAGATCCAGCAGCCCACCTGGCGGGAGGCGATCAACGCCACCACGCTTTTATTTCGCAGTTGTTCAGGTGAGATGTACAAAAGCCCGATGTCGCCTAAACGCACTTTTTCTACCACGGCACCGCGTTCGGGAAGGGTGAGGCTGCCGTTGACGGCGGCGGCTGCCTGGGTGCCGGTGGCATGGTTGAGGTTGTCCACCTGGTCCTTCATCAGGGCCTTTAGCGGTGAAATGACGATGGTGAGCGCCCCGGTTCGTTCGTACCGGTGAAGTGCCGGAACCTGGTAGCAGATGGACTTGCCGCCGCCTGTGGGCAGGATTGACAGGTGGTGGGTGCCGGAAAGGGCGGCGGTAACGATTTCCCGTTGGAGCATACGGCCGTCGGGCATGGTCCGGTAAGCTTTGAACCCAAAATATTTATTTAAAAGGCGGTCCGGGTTGTTGTGCTGTGTGCAGAAGCTGCACGCGTCATTGCCACAGGCCATGCGAAGTTTGAAAATCAGATCCGCTATGCCGTCGAACTCGTGGTGAACCCAGCCGGGAAGCACGGAATTGCCCCCGGCCACCCGCAACCAGGAGACCAGGTAGGCAAGTTCCGGTTTTCTATGCGGTGATGTATTGATCCTCTCCCATATTTCCCGGGCCGCCGCGGCGCATCCCCGGTCCCGGCACAGATTAAAAAACAGATCCCGGGCTTGGGTTTCGCCGGGTTTGGCTTCTCCAAGATGTTCAAAAAGCCGGGCAATTCCTTTAAATTTTTTGGACGGCAGGTCAAAGGCCCAGGCAAAAAAACCAATGAGTCCGGGCCCCCTCTTTTTTAAAAGAAGAAAGGCGGCCAGTTGATCTTCAAACAGCGTCATGGAAAGTTTTGCATCGGCCACAGGATTATTTTTTGATGCGCTTAAAAGTTTGTATCCTTTGATGAGCCGGTGATATGGATTTTCCGGAAATGCCAAAGGCGAGAGCACCAGCGTATCAATGGGTATTAAAGAGAGGATTCCCGCCTCCGGACAATGTTCCCGGGCCCGGGCCAGGTCATGCTTGATAATATTGTGTCCCAGGACATGTGTTGCGCCTTGCGCAAACCGGGAAAGCCGCTGGAATACCGGGATCGGATTTGAGATGTTGTTTGCATCGAAAACCTGACCATTAAATACGGCACCGATATGAAATACCGTACCATCGGGCGCGGCTTCGAAATCAATGACCAGGGACTTGGACAGATACGCCTTTAGGGCAGGGGGCAGGGCGGCACTCTGATTCCCTGGCAGGGGTTCAGATCGCCCGTCCGATTCCCGGCCTCTATTCTGGGCAAACGCCATTACCGGAACATTTTGGGGGTTAAAAATACAGTGAGCCTCATTGTGCCCGGGCCAATAAGGTGCCACGAATCCGCGTTCGTTTCCAGCCGGGCATAGGCGCAGGTGGGCAGCTTTGTCAGGGTTGGGCCTGCCATCATCCGGTTGCAAAAATCATGAAATGCCGGGTTATGGCCCACAATAACAGCCTGGTCAATGTGTGCAGGCAGATCGTTCCGGCAGAATGCCAACAGGTCGTGGGCACTGAAGGTGTATAGTTTTTCTGCCACGGTCCAGGTAAACGACATATTTTTAAGGTTGCCGGCAATTCTTTCAATGGTTTCTTTGGCCCTTTGTGCAGGGCTTGTGAACGCATTGGAAAAATCACAGCCTGTTTTTGCAATTTCAGCGGCCATGACGGCGCAAGCCCGGATGCCCCTTGGGGCCAGGGGTCTGTCAATATCTGCAAGACCTTCATCCTTCCAACTGGATTTTGCGTGACGGATAAGGTGAAGTGTTTTCAAAATTGTTATTCCTCCCCCAGCGGTTTTGTGAGAATTCCCTGTAAAACAATACGGTATGATGACATAAAAACGCAAGGGCCTAGATACCCATCGTTAACAATATGTAAATCATGGGTTCGCAATTAAATGTTTTTCGAAAAAAATCTTAGGATGTGACCGGGAAAAATATGTTTCAGTTTCCGGTAACCGATGCCGGGCAACGTGGATTGGATCAGGGGAGTGATAAGCCCGGTCGGCCGTGGTGGTTACTCAGGGTGTTTTCAATCTAAGCACTCATCACATATGCTGTGGTTAAAAATTTTGAATTGCCATCTCTTTGCCTGCGGGAAGATTGCCGTGATATTTTGCGACTTCCACGATGTTGCATGCGCCGGTGTTGTGCTGGACATTCATGGCGCTATTGGGGCCAATGATCCGGGTTCCGGCTTGGATGTGCTTTGATATCCTGACTCTGGGAACCTCATTCTCAAGTGCCTTTAGCTGGTCGGTTTCCATCTTTTGTTCCGTGATCTCAGCCTGGTCGTCCCGGGCCTTTTGAATATTTTCCTGGCAGGCTTCTATTTGAGCCACCAGGTCATCTTGGGTATTAAACAACCGCCTAATGGTTTTCTCCTCGGTTTTCAGGCGGAAAACGGTTTCCTTGTAATCTTCTTTTAGACGTACCTTTTTGTCTTTTGCAATATGCGGTACCTGGGCCTGCAGTTTTTCTGCATGGTTTTTCAGTGTTTCGCACGAACAGGAATGGACCATGATTTTTTCATGAATGTTCAGATTTTGTTCTTCTAACGTTTTCTTTTTTTGGATCAGCTCTGTGATAAGGTCTTTTGTGTTATTTTCTTTTTTTATCAATGTATCTTTAATTTCATTGAGGTAATCATTCCGGCCGGGTCTAAGAATGGACGGCTCTGACTTTTCCGTACCCACCTGCCTTACAAACAGTCCCCGCTTTGCGCTGATGGTAGACGATAAGATCCTGCCCTCCGTGTTTAAAAATTGGCCGTTGACGGAAACTGAGGACTCCATAACCTCCCTGGATACGGTCGTGTCGCCCAGCGCCTTTATCTTTGATTTATTAATAAACTGGGTTGTGATATTTCCCTGGGCCGTAACCTGTGCATCTGTAATGCCTTTTGAGACTTTCAGATCCCCGGTTATGGATATGATGCCGCCGTTGATTTCACTGACAGTCAGATTGGCGCAAGCGACCTTGAATCCATCCTTGATATTACCGTGGACAAATACATTGCCGTCAAAATCGATATGGCCCGTTTCAAAATCCACATCATTCTTAACGATAAGTTCTTGATAAACCGAAATAATTCCCCTGCTGTCCAGGCAGGGCTCGCCTTCGCCGGCGGCGTACAATGAAAATTCGTCTTCGGAGAGCATTGTCCCGGTTCCCCCTTTTAACGTGACTTTTTCCAGCGGTTCGAGTCGAATCTGTTCGCCGAATACATTCGGGGCGGTGGGGGCCTGTTCCCATAGAATTTTTTTCGCAAGAAGCGCGCCTTTTTTCACAAAAGGGATCTCTCCCCGGTCTTTGAAATCTATGGTGCCGTCCTCTTTAAAAATTCCGGGACTTCGGTCCTGGATGTTGAAAAAATACTCAATTTCACCGTCTGTTTCCGGTTGGGTTATCAACGTCTCTGCCACGATCCATTTTTCTTCGCCTCCCAGATGTTCCCTTAAATTTTCTCCTATCTTTTCATCTGCGATTATTCCGGATACCACGCCTTTTTTCTCCAGCAAGGCTTTGACTATTGCCGTATCGACATCTCCGGG
>JAKSBO010000645.1 GCA_022361095.1 Desulfobacterales bacterium
GATTTCATGGCTCATGTTAGCAAGGAACTGGGATTTTACCTGGCTGGCTTCTTCGGCTTTTTTCTGGGCCTTTTCCAAATGAATAACCGTGGATTCAAGTGCTTCTTTGGCCTTGCTCAGATCCCGGGTGCGTTGTTCGACCCTGGATTCAAGGCTGGAGCTGTATGAATTAAGCCTGTCGTCCCTGGCCTGGATCTCTTCAATCATTTGGTTAAACTGTTCCACAAGCACCCCAAACTCATCATCACTGTATTTTTTTACCCGGACCTGATAATCTTTTTTTCGGGTTACCTGCCGCATGGAATCAATGACATCAAATAAAGGCCGGGTGAAAATGGACTGGAGCCTGGAAGAGAGAATCAGGACCACTGTCAACGAGATGACGCCAATGCCCGCAACAATCAGATAATAAGCCGCCAGCCTTTTTTTCTGTTGCTGCATGTCATCAATCAGATGAATGGCCCCTAAAAAATTATTTTTAAACGTGACCGGCAGGACGACATGGGTATGGCCGTTTATAACACCGCTGAGCATTTTTTGAGCCATAATTCTTTCAATGGGTGATATCCCCGGTTTGCATATCTGTTTGACTTCATGGGCCAGCTTGTTAATGGAAATGTGATGCCTTGAGAAATCAGCGTAAATGGTGCCGTGGGTGTCGTAGAGGATGGCACCGATAATGCCCTGCTTTGCAGACAGGGCGCTTAGATCCTCCAATGCCGCATTCCGGTCATTGAACACCATGGCAACCGAAGAGTTCAACGCAATCAGATTCCCCATGGATACAAGTTCATCAACCAGATTGTTTCTGGCATTATACGTTTCATAGGCCGCCATGGAAGCAGCCATCATAAAAAGTGCAAGCAATGCCGTGAAACCAAGGGTCAGAATCAGTTTTGTTCTGATGGAAACCACACTATATTTTGATTTTTTTTGGGGTTTCATTATTGTTCATTTACGATGACAGCCAATTTAAGCAGCCTGGAACTGAATTTGAGCTGATGTTCCCGCGCTTTTTTTATATTGACTTCGAAGTGGAGATGATCATCCCTTGTGAAAAACTGAATAACGCCTCCGGCCCGGCTGAAATTTTTGATTTCACCAATGGTGAGAACCGGTTTGTCTCCAATATTGGTTAAAATTTGCAGAACCTGCTCCAGACGCGTATATTTGCTGATGAATACAATCTGGCTTTCTGTCAGCGTTTTTTCATAATCCTTGGCGCCGGGGTCCGGATACCGGATGGATATGGTGCGGCCGGTACTGATTTTGCCGTTAATGGTCTCAAAGCCTTTTTTGAGGCGGTCATCTCCGAATACGGCTATGTTGAAACTATCTCTTTCATTGTTAAATGCCGTTTGCGGCCATTCAATGAGTTTGGTGAAATTATAAACAAAGGCCGCTTTTACCCTGTATTCTTCAAGGTGTTGTGATTGGGCTGTGTTCACTGCAATAATAGAGAGCATAAATTGACAGGTGCAGGCCGACATGAATAGGTTTAGTATTTTAACTTTTAAAGGTTGCATCTGTCTTGTTCTCTTCTATGAGAAAGTTTGTGTGCCCTGTTCGAATTATGAAATTTTTGTTTTGGGTAACCCTAGGTGTTGATTGATCCGGTCAGCCCGTGGGTTATTTGCCATGAAAAATACATCATATCTTAAAATCTATAGGTTAAGCCGGCATAGACGCTGCGGGGGACTTCCACAGGATAACCGAATGCCTCCTGAACAAATTCAAGGTGGCTGTCCTGGAGCAGGTTCTGTCCGGTCAGAAAAAATTCCAGATCTGGGCGTATCCGCCATCCCAGGCGCAGATCCAGGGTTGCGTAATCGTCAATGTCATAGAGGAGGGCATCAGAGAACACATAGTTTGCGGTTGTATCTCCCACATATCTAAACCAGGCGTCCAGGGTCAGATTTTTTGTCAAATCAAACCGGCCCCTTAAAGAGATTTGATGTTTTGTAAATCCAAAGTCCAGTTCAAAATCCTCATCATTGTCATAATCATGGAATGTCAGAGAATAGGCCAGGGTCCATTTGATTGTACTGCCTGTGGCCAGATCCACGGATATCTCAGCACCCCAGGACCGGGCATTGGACATGTTGCTTAGTGCAACATCTTGAACAACTAGTCGGCTTTCAGTGTCAAAATAAGGATTTCCCCGGGGTGAATAGATTCTTAAGTCTTTATAATCATTGAAAAAAAGTGCTAAGTCAATGGAGAGGTTCTGTTGGGGGATAAATCGATATCCGGCTTCCCAGGCCCACAGGGTTTCTGCCGTTTGATCCTCATTATTTACAAATCTTGTATACAACGGAGTACCGGCGACATCTGTTCCGGTGAGGTAGACTATGGCATTGGCTTCAGCCCGTGACGGTATCCGGGTGGCCCTGGAGACTGCAGCCCATAACCTGTGGTGTTCACCGGGTGTCCACAACAGCCTTGTGGAAGGTTGAATTTCAAAACCGGTGTAATCGTTGTGCTCAAATTTTGAACCAATGGTCAGTTTAACTTGGTCCTCGAATAACGATATTTCATCCTGGATAAAGGCAGAGTAGAGAAGCTCGCTTGTGCTGACCGGATCCATAAACGCAACTTTTGAGCCGGCGTAATCATCTTGTGAATGGCGCAGCCGAAGTCCCCAGATGATATCGTTCACCAATCCCAGTCCGAAACGGTGCTGGAATTCCACATCAAAGTTGTGCCGGTCTTCGTTGAGTATGTCTTCGGAACGATGCATGGTATCATAATACATCTTTACAGACATTTCCGATGTTCCGGAGAGAACCTTTGTCCATCTGCCCATGAGGTTTCCCCCGGATACTTCCGTTTTTACAGGGAATTCATCCATATACGGCGATGCCTGACTGTAAAGATAAAGATCCTGGTGAATATGCCCGTCGTAGATATCCCCCTGAACGGTTAAATCGTCGGACATAGACATTTTGGCATCCATGCGAAACCCGGCCTGGTTGATCTGCCAGTCGTCGCCTGCGTCTTCTCCGGTAAGACGTTGAAATTCATCCCTGGCCTGGTGCTTGGCATAAATTCGCCAGAATTTATCTTCACCCATGGTGCCGCCATATCTTGCGGCCACCATGTTTTTTTCTTGGGAGCCGGCAGACGCCTGAACAAAACCACCCTGGGTATCATTGGCACGCCTGGTAATAATGTTGATCACCCCGTTGACTGCATTGGAGCCCCAGATGGTGGCCCCGGGGCCGCGGATCACCTCAATGCGGTCCACATCCTCAAGCAGCACATCTGTTACTTCCCAGTAAACACCTGAAAAACTGGGGGTATACACACTGCGTCCGTCAACAAGGACCTGGAGACTTGGGGAGAACCGGCTGTTAAATCCCCTGCAGTTTACGGCCCATTTGTTGGCATCAATGCGTGCCACATTCACGCCCGGGGCCATGCGCAGGGCATCGGGGATACTGGTGGCCCCGGAGCGCTTGATATCTTCCCGGGTGATCACGAAAATGGCGGCCGCACTGTCAGACAGCCGCTGGCTTTTTTTACTCACGGATGTTACTTTGATGTCCATGAGTTCTTCAATGGAAAATGTGGTCAGATCCTGGCTCTGGGCGGCTGGGCACCAGGCGGGCGAAATAAGAAACAGGCCCGGCAGCAGCAAAAGCGGCAGCACTCTTTTTTTCAGCAAAGTGTATAACACCCGACCCCTCTTTGGTTAGATGATGGAAATAACGGCCATGGGCTGACCTGGTCTATCAGTTTCCAGGCCCGGCCCATAACAAAGCTTGAAAAATCTGAATAACTTCCCAAGCTTTTTTACAAAAATGTTATGAAACATTGCTAATCAATCGTAAAAAATTATCTCATATGTAACGTCAACCCCCTTTATTGTCAATCAATTCCAGGATATTCATCGTCATGTTATCTTTTCAAGCAGCGTCTGGTACGCGTTGTTGAGCTCCACAAACCTGTCGTGGCTGCCGCCCCTGTCCGGATGGTGCCGTCTTGCCAGGCGCCGAAATTCCCGGGTAAGGGATTTCTTGTCCATGGATTCCAGGGCCTTGGATGTGACGTTAAAGGCTTTTAAGGCCCGGGATAAGGAGATCTGGACAGGTGACCCCGACGGCTTATACCAGCGGCTTCTTTGACGAAACTTAAAATCTTTGACCATATCATCCAACAGCACCGAATCCCCGTAAGTGTGATCAAAAAACATAACGGCATACCGGATCAGGTAGTCATGCAGCCGGTTGTCCAGTCCGAAAAGCGCCTTGTTCAGCAGGCATAACTCCTGAATAAAAAAAGCCTCTACTTTATCCTTGTCCAGTGCATGGGGCATCTGCTTGGCCATGAAACCTTTGAAGAAGCGGTGGAGATCAAGTGCCGTATATACATATGATTTAAGGTCTTTTTGTCGCAAAACCCGTTCCTGGTCCATGAACTGCTGCTCGATTTCATCCCGGGATTTGTTGTAAAATTGTCTGAAAAGTACACCCGGCATATTTACAATGGGCCCCTGGTCCATGTTGCCGAATTTGAGAAAATGGGCCCGGCGTTTGTCAAAGGCATGAACCTGCCTTGCAACGGCATCTTTCTGAGCCCGGGTCATGGGTTTGGATTGCTTAAAGATACGTTGCCTGAAGGTCTGGGTGGCCCTGCGGATGGCGGGCCGGATAAAAGGCCAGAACAGATCTTCAAGCTGTTCACTGTCAAAGGTGTCGGCCAGCATTGAAATTTTTGATTCCAGGTCGGGATTTAAGTACCAGGCATTACCGCCGGGGTAATCAATCCAGGCTCCGGGGCAGGGCCCCAGATCAAAAATGTCCCGGGCCACCATCTGTTCACCCTGTCTGACCGATTCCCGCAGAATATAGGTGGGCTGCCTGTTTTTTCTTATTTTAGCCAGATACATGGTTAACCGTGTGCCCCCGGATTTTTATACGCCAGGGTCTCTAATTTAATTAAGTTGTATTGTCTTGTACCAAGACCGATCTTTTGGGCATATGCAAGCTGGTGTTCCCAGTCCACATTTGGATAAAGTCCTTTGAACTTGTCCTCTCCCGGGGCCAGGTGGGTGGTCAGCACCGAAGATGCAAGGCCCTGGGCCTGGTTGACAAGGTCTGCACTGGCCTGGTCAATGGCGACGGGGTCACGGGACGCCACCACGCCGATATCGTTGCAGATGGGGGATTCGGCATAGGGCAGGCAGTCACATTTGGGGGAAATATTGGTGATAAAGTTAACAAACAGGCATTTACCGGCCTTGTTTTGGAGCACTCCTGCGGTATATTCCATCATTTTTTCCAAAAATACCGGGACATCCTGGTTCCAGTTGATATTGATGGACTGGGTGGGGCAGCGTACAATGCATTCGGCACACCCGATACAGGCCGCTTTATTCATGTAGGCTTTTTTATTTTCAATGGTTATGGCCTGTCCCGGGCAGTGTTGGGTACACAACGCGCAACCAA
>JAKSBO010001076.1 GCA_022361095.1 Desulfobacterales bacterium
AACCTTGAAATTTGCAAAAATAAAATAAAGGCCATTCATGTGATCACTGTCCGGATGTGTCAGGATGACCGCGTCAAGCGACTGAATCCAATTTTTCCACAAAAAGGGCCCCACAATATACCGACCTGTATCAAAGCGGGATCGCCCGCCAAATCCACCGGCATCAATGAGCAGGGTTTTTCCGTCAGGTGTAATGATTACGGCGGCATTACCCTGGCCTACATCCAGGGTGTGCACCACAAGTTTTCCCGGATGAAATCGTTTAAGCATCCCCTGGCCTGTGGATATGATACCGGCCCCGATCAAAAGAAACGTCAGATATATGGCCCGTTTGTTCCTTTCCATGATCGCAAATCCAAGGCAAAGTATCAATGAATAATAAATGATAATTTCAATTGGCCGTGGTGTGATAACCCTGGCCCAAGTCCAGTCAAGCCCCGCAATCCATTGAATGGCCTGAAGACAATATGAAAGAATGTGAATATCTAAAGTTAAAAAGAGATGAGCAAGGCCAGGCCAAAACGTCAAGAACACAAGGCCTGCCAACCCCAGGGGCAGACATAAAAAGCCGATGACAGGAATCATGACAAAATTGGTTCCCACCTGGACCATGGAAAACATATTAAAATAAAACGCTGTAACTGGGGCTGCGCCAATTCCTGCAAAAACCGTTGTCAAAATAGTTATACAGACTCTTTTGATCCATTTATTTTCAGGCAGCCCCAGGGTTCTTCCCCAAAAAAGAAAGCCTGAAATAATAAAAAAAACGCAGGAGAATGAAAGTTGAAAAGAGATGGAAAACAAGGCACCCGGATCAATAAGAAGGATCAAACACGCGGCAAAATAAAGTGTGTTCAAAGTATCTTTCTCTTTTTCAATGAGAAAGGATGTCAAAAAAACAGCAGCCATGATCAACGCTCTTTGGGTGGATGGTGAGAATCCGGCAAAAAAAGCGTAGGCCGTCAAAGGTAAAAGCGTGAGAAACCCTGCTGTTTTTTTTGCACGTCCGGTTATGACATAAGTCGGTTGACGGTTTAACACAAAGATAAAAATAGAAAAAAAACCAAACCCCACAAGAGACATGTGCAATCCGGAAACTGCTAAAAGATGTGACAGCCCTGCTTTGGAAAAATTATCTCGGGTAGTTTCATGTATCATCTCCTTTTGCCCGGTAACCAGAGCGGAGACTACAGCCCCGGCCTGATTGGTAAAAAAATCAGGCTGACTTTCATTCGTACCGTGGGCCGCTTTGGCAACAGCATTTGAAAAACTGTCCCGCCCTCTCTGCATTATCCGCATGATCCGGGCAAAAAAATTATGTTCAAGCCTGCCTGTTGTTTGCACAACCTTGTGCGAATTGGCGTAAACGCTGGCAGTTATGCCTTTAAGGCGCATTCTTAGTTCATAATCATATCCACCGGGATTGGAAAAATTGCGTATGGCCCTGATTTTTGATGTAAGGATAATGTGTTCGCCATATAATAATGACCGCACAGCTTTTTTTGAATGATCATGATATACGGTTAAAATCAATTGCCCGGCAGCAGACTCAGCATCAATATTGTAGCAACGTAGGGTGTATCTGGTTTTATTTTGATATTTTTTAGGAAGGGAGTTAATCAGGCCTGAAATCCGGTGGGGTTTGCCATTGCAAAACTTAATAACATGATGATCAAAATAATCGGGAGTGCAGACCCCTGACATGCGAAAAACTGTCAGTCCGAAGCCCAATAGGCATGAGAAAAAAATAACTTTACCAGGTTTGAATAAATTAAAAATAATGGGGGCAGTCAGGCATGCCGCAATAAAGCATATCCAGGGAGAGACCGAAGTTCGGTACCCAGCGATTATACCGATCATACAAGATAGGAGGATGAAGAACATCGGCGCAAGAGTTCGCTTATGCCTCATGCTCAACTATCCCCCCTTTAGATAGTCTTGGACACTATTCATTAATCATGTCAAGATGAGATTCTTTGAATGTCAGCTCCCAGGCCTTTAAACTTTTTTTCGATGGTCTCATACCCTCGATCCATATGATAAACACGGCTGATAACAGTAGTTCCTTGTGCAATTAAGCCTGCAATCACAAGGGAAGCACTTGCGCGAAGGTCCGATGCCATGACAGGAGCCCCCTGAAGATGTGACACGCCCCGGACATTGGCGATATTTCCGCCGGATATTTTAATATCAGCTCCCATGCGCAGCAGTTCATTCGCGTGAATAAACCGATTCTCAAATATGGATTCATGAATCACACTGTTACCTTGGGCAATGGTCATTAATGCCATAAATTGAGCCTGCATATCGGTGGGAAACCCAGGATAAGGCAGGGTTTTAATATCAATATTTTTTACTGTTTCACACCCTTTAACATGTATCCGGTCTTCAAAGGTGTTAACAATTGCTCCTGTGGCCTTAAGTTTGCTGATCACACCACCTAAATGGTCCGGCACACAGTCCCGAATCATCACATCTCCCATAGTCGATGCAGCTGCGGCCATAAAAGTACCGGTTTCAATCCGGTCCGGTATCACACGGCAGGTCGCACCATGTAGCCGACTCACACCGTCAATAGTGATAATGGGGGTTCCGGCCCCGCTGATGTTTGCCCCCATTTTATTTAGTGCGTCGGCAAGACATACAATTTCAGGTTCCCTTGCCGCATTCCGAAGTTTGGTCTGACCTTGGGCTAAAACAGCAGCCATCATAAGGTTTTCCGTACCTGTCACCGTAGGAATGTCAAAATAGACATCGTTTCCGATCAGCCCGTCTTCCGCCTTTGCCTCAATGTATCCGCCGGCAATTGAAATGGTAGCGCCCAGCGCTTCAAGCCCAGAAAGATGCATATTTACGGGACGGGCACCAATGGCACACCCGCCGGGCATGGAAACCCTGGCTCTACCGAACCTTGCCACAAGTGGACCTAATACCAGAATAGAGGCCCGCATCTTTCGAACCAATTCATACTCAGCTTCTATTTTATCGATTCCGGATCCATCAACAATAAATGTATGGCCTTCAAATTTACAGGATGCGCCAAGATCTTCAAGAAGCAAAAATATTGAAGTGATGTCCATTAGACGGGGTACATTCTCAAACGTGGAAGTCCCATCCACAAGGATACTTGATGCAATGAGTGGAAGCGCAGCATTTTTGGCTCCGCTGATAAAGACTTCCCCTTTTAGCTGCCGGCCCCCGTTGATTTGTATTTTATCCATTAAATAAATTCATTCCTGATTTGAAAGAAAAATTATTCGTAGAAAAAGTGCTGATGGAAAACAACATGACCATCCTAAATATTGGCGTTTTTTAGCACATAATATTAAATTTTA
>JAKSBO010000163.1 GCA_022361095.1 Desulfobacterales bacterium
AAAAAAAAGCAAGAAGAAAATATATAGCCAAAGGTGATTTTCGGGCCGGGTTGGTAAACGCTTTTATTATTGTTGATCATGCAATGAATAGTGAATTGATTTTAAGGTGTGTTTGTTCGTCCGATCAAGCAATGGAATTACCGGATCTTAACTGGGGTGGGCTTAGAACATGCCGTGTTTTCTGCGATTTATAAAAATATGTTTGCTGTTGTTCTTTTTTGCGGCGAATGTGGTTGATAATGCAACTAAGTTTGCCGCGTCCGGCCGTCTTTCAAGCGGTTTTTTTCTTGACTCCCGGGCTGCCCGGATAGTATAGGCCGATATCTTTAGACATGATTTATAAACACTTTTAAATTGTGAGGTACCATGAAAAAAGGGTCTGCGTTAATTATTATGTTGCTGTGCCTGTTTTGGGCATCCCATGCCATTGCCAAAACCACCCTTCGATACTCTAATTTTTTCCCGCCCACACACATCCAGAGCAAGCTTGCTGAAAGCTGGTGCAAGGAAGTTGAAAAAAGAACCCATGGGGAGGTGGTTATTCAGTATTTTCCTGCCTCCACCCTGACCAAGGCCCCCCAGACCTACGACGGGGTGGTCCAGGGCATTGCCGATATCGGTATGACCGCTTTGGGATACTCCCGGGGCCGGTTTCCGGTGGCAGAAGCCATTGATCTGCCCATGGGATACACCTCCGGGGTCCAGGCCACAGCCGTGGCCAATGCCATGTACGAAAAGTTCAAACCCGAAGAGTTCAAGGAGACCCACATCCTGTTCTTCCATGCCCACGGGCCGGGCCTGATCCACACCCGGGATAAAGAGATAAACACCCTTGAAGACTTAAAGGGCCTTAAGATCAGGAGCACAGGAACCAGCGGCCTGGTGATGGGTGCTTTGGGGGCCTCTCCTGTGGGCAAAAGCATGCGGGAGTGCTACCAGATGCTGCAAAAAGGCGTGGTGGACGGTTCCTGCCATCCCATTGAATCCAATAAGGGCTGGAAATTGGGCGAAGTGGTTCATTATATGATCCAGAATTTTTCCACTGCTTATACCACCACCTTTGGTGTATTTATAAACAAAAGGCAGTGGGGCAAACTTACGCCGGCGCAACAGGATGCCATCACGCAGATCAGCCGGGAGTGGGCCGTGAAACACGGGGAAGCCTGGGATGAATCCGACAAGGACGGCATGGCGTTCTTCAAGGAAAAAGGCGGGGTTGTCATCCCCCAGTCCCGAGAAGAATCTGAAACGTGGCGCAAGGCTGCCCGGCCGGTTCTTGACAACTACATTGAAAAAGTCTCCGGAAAAGGGGTGGATGGAAAGGCTGTTGTGGATTTTATTAAATCCAGCATGTAGTATTTATGAAGTTGCCGGACCGTTTTTTAAATTTTGTTTCCAACCTGCTCAGATCTGCCGGTGGCCTTGCCCTGACACTGATGATGCTCATGACCGTGGCGGATGTGGTTGGCCGTTTTTTTAAACATCCCATTTTCGGATCTGTGGAAATTGTGGGGTTCTTGGCTGTTGCCGTCTGCGCAGCGGCTTTGCCCCACACGTATAAAGCGGGCGGGCATGTGGGGGTGGAGATTATCACCCGGCTTTTGCCTCGCAAAATCCGTCTGCTGCTGGACCTGTTTACCCGGACACTGACATTGATTCTTTTTTCTGTTGTTGCCTGGCAGATGTTTGTTTATGCCAAAGACATGCAGCAGGCCGGTGAAGTGTCCATGAATCTGGAATTCCCCTTGCACTATATTGTCCTCTCCCTGGCGGTATGCCTTGCTTTCTTTTCAGGAACGATCTTTCAGCAGATTGTTGACACAGTTAACCAATTAAGAAAAGGCACAGCCGGATGAGTCCCGTTCTTGCAGGAATTGTGGGCATTGCCGTCATGATCATCATGTTCATGACCCAGATGCCCGTTGCGTTTGTTATGGCCCTTGTGGGGGTTGTCGGATTCTCATTGATGACAAGCCCGGAGGCAGGGCTAGT
>JAKSBO010000601.1 GCA_022361095.1 Desulfobacterales bacterium
GCACTGGAAAACAAAACCATCGCGTATACCGTTCCGGCGGTGCTCGGATATCTGATATACCTGCCGGCCGGAAATCCGTTTTGATGACCCCGGGGAGAAAAAATGACGGCAGCACGGCCGTGGAATTTGCCATGCTCCTGCCGGTGTGGCTTATGATTTTTTTCGCCTTTCTGGACTATGGCTGGTACCTGACCCATATTTTTGTGCTGGACCATGCGGTAACCTCCGGCGCCCGGGCCGGGGTGAAGGTGAAATACTGGCTGGAACCCGATGATGAAGCATATAAAGCCCCGGCGGATATTGCAAAGCAGGCGGTCCGGCATTCATTCTGGCTGGGATCAATCCGGGAGAGTGATATCGAGGTAAGATACATAAATCAGGATAACGAGGAGGTTGATGAAAACGGGGAGGTTTTCTATCTTGAAGTCCGGGTCCCAAAGCTGGCATACAGCTTTCTGGCCGGTTATTTACCCGAAGGTATGATCCCCGGAACCATCGGAGCCATTGCCCTGGCAGCCTTTCCCTGAAACTGCCACCCAAGGAGATTTTCATGTTTAACCCAAGAACCTTGATTTCCATTTTGTTCTCTTTGCTCATGGCCCTTCTGGCGGTCAAGGCGTATTCCGTATATAGAGACTCGCCCCCCGAAAAACAGGCGGTTGCCGCGTCGTCTGAAAAACAGCCGCCTGAAACACGGGCCGCCGGGGAAAGGCCCGTGCCCAAAACTTACTCCCGGTTAATCCCAAAGGGGATGCGGCTTGTCACCATCAAGGTGGATGAAGTATCCGGGGTCAGCCGGGAGCTTGCAAAAAACGACCGGGTGGATGTGATTGCGGTGGCAGACCTTGGCCTTTCCGAAAAAGGGCGTGTGGCCCGGGCAGTATTGCAGGATGTCACCATCTTTGATGTGGCGGAATCCTTTTTTAAAAAGCAGCTCACAGACAAAGCCCTGAAAAAGAAAAAAGAGTGGACCGTCCAGCTCCTGGTCACCCTGGACCAGGCCATTGAACTGGCGTCCCTGGACGAGTCAGTCCGGTTACGGCTGGTGCTTCGGAACCCTGATGACACGGGCCGGGAAAAAGCCCCTGCAGTGGCCTACCTGCCCGGAACCGGATTTGTCCGGCAGGGAGACGTTTCCATGGGCTTAACCCACCGGATCACACCGGGCATGCGGGCCATCAGCTTAAAGGTGGAAGACAGCGACGGCATGTGCGGGCGGCTCCGGGCCGGGGACCGGGTGGATGTGATCTCTTCCTTTAAACTGGCCAAATTTTCAACCCAGGGGGGTAACCAGGCCGTGGGCACGGCCGGGAAGGTCACAGGCCATAAAAAATCATCAAAAATTATTTTGCAGAATGTCATGGTGATCTCTACGGATCAGCCGGTTGACCTTTTGACCGGCGCCCAGAAATCCTCTGCTCTTGTCAGCCTGATGGTCACCCCGGCCCAGGCTGAAAAAATTGCGCTTCTCTCGGATGCCTCCAAAGATACCCTGCTCAGGCTCATCCTGAGACATCCGGCAGATACCGGCCATGCCCATACCGCAGGGGCGTTGTTCAGTGAACAGATTCTGACGGAAAAACGCCCGTTTAAGGTCATTGACACCATCAGGGGAACCAAATCATACCCCAGGAAATATTATGATAACTGAACCCTTTACCTGGCGGGCATCCATAAAACCCATCCTTGCTGCCTGGGGGGCCTTTACCATAATCCTGGCAGGCAGTTTACCGGTGAGGGCCTCGGAGAATATCTATGTGGAAATCCGGCATTCCCGGCTGATTAAAACCGAAAGACCCATTACCCGGGCTGCCGTGGCCAATCCTAAAACAGCGGATGTTGAGGTACTGACCCCCACAAGCGTGCTGTTGATTGCCAAATCCAAGAGACCTGCCTCCACCAGCCTGATTCTCTGGTTTGGTGAAGACCATGTCCGGACCTACGATATTCATGTGTTCTCCTCCATCCCGGCCAAGGCGCTTACTGCATTGAAAAAAAGGGTTTCCGGCATGGCACCGGGCGTCACGGTGGAATTGCTTGATACCGGTGCCGGAGAGAATGCCCAGACGCTTATTTTAAACGGAGAAGTATCTTCCCAGCAAATCCTCAACCAGGTTCTGAATTTAGTCAAAGGCTTTGGGGTTGATCCCTTGAACCTCATCAAGCTCACCGGCTCCCAGCAGGTCCAGCTCAAGGTGGTGATTGCGGAAATTTCCAATTCGGCCCTGCGGAACATGGGGGTTAATTTCGCCCATGTCAGTGACGATTTTGGTGTGGGAATCTACAAAGGGGGCGGCACCTCTTCATTTGGTGAAAGCGATGACGATTCCAACTCCGGAAACCTGGAATACACCATTGGCGAATCTTTTTCCTCGGCATTCCAGATTGCCATGGTATCGGCCAAAGGCAACTGGGTGGGTGTACTCAGCCTGCTTAAAAGCCAGGGGCTTGCCAGATCCCTTGCCACGCCTACACTTGTAACAATGAACGGCCAGAAGGCACAGTTCCAGGCCGGCGGCGAATATCCGGTGCCCATGGAGGGAGAGGACGGCCCCACCATTGAACACAAGGAATACGGGGTAATGCTTAGTTTTACCCCATATATTATTGACCAGGAGACCATCACCCTGGAGGTCAGTCCCGAAGTCTCATCCCTGGACTATTCGGTGGAGGTCTCTTCGGGCGGGACCACGGTACCGGGGCTGAACACCCGGAAAGCCACCACCACATTGCAGCTCAAATCGGGCCAGACCTTTGCCATGGCAGGGCTGATGCAGGAAAATTATTACCAGACCGTTCATAAAATTCCCTTTCTGGGAGACATACCCTTTATTGGATCACTCTTCACGGCAAAAGAGCACAGCATATCGGAAAGTGAACTGGTGGTCATGGTGACGCCCACCATTGTCCGGGCCATGGATCAGGCCCAGGTTCCTGCCCTGCCCGGGGATGAAATAAACACCCGGACCACGGACACGGATTTTTTCATTCAAAACGACCTGGAGACCACCAAACAAGGAGAACCGGGATCTCCGGCGGGATTCAAAGGGAGGACAGGGTTTATCAAATGAGCTTGGGACAAGAACATATTGCCGTTGTTGCAGGCGCTGATGACAAGACGGCCGATACCATCCGGACAGGCATTTCCCCCCTTGCCCAGGTGGCGGCGGTACTGCCCGACGCCTGCGGGGCCATGGGATTGCTTTCAAAGCTGCGGCCGGATCTGGTATTCCTGGATATCACCCGGGACAACTCATCGGGCATCCAGGCCTTAAAGCAGATTATCGCCACCCTGCCCCAGGCCAAAGTTTTCCTGATCGATCCGGGCACCACCCCCCGGACCATTATAGAGGGTTTCAGGAACGGGGCGGCAGACATCATTATCCCCGGCGCAACAGGCAAAGAGATTCGAACACGCGTCCGCCAGGTGCTCTCCAGAACCGAAGGCGACATTCATCAGGGCCGGGTATTGACCCTCTTTTCCCTGAAAGGCGGGGTCGGGGTGACAACCCTTGCCCTGAACCTGGCGGATTCGATCCGGGAGGCCACCCACTCAACGGTTTTGTTCTTGGATTTAAACCTGTTCATGGGAGATGTGACGGCCTACCTGGACATTGCACCGGACTTCACCCCCTTTGAACTGCTGGAAGATCTTGACAGGATGGACAAAGACCTGCTCTTTTCTTCCCTGTTCCGCCATGAATCCGGGCTTTACATCATGACGGCCCGGGATGAGATTAACGACGCCGATGGGGTGAGCGGCAGGGATGTGGCCCGGATGATCCTGTTCCTGCAGGACCATTTTGACTACATCGTGGTGGATGCCTCCCATCAGTTTTCCCGGCAGACCCTTGAAGCCATTGGCGCTTCAGACATACTTCTGGCATTGGTGATCCAGTCCATCCCCTCGGCCAAGGGCGTCGGCAAAACCCTTGAATTTTTGCAGGATATTGATTTTAAACCCGAGGCGCTCAAGGTGGTGCTCAACCGGCACGTAAAACGCAGTGAATTTCAAAAACCCGACCTTGAGCGGCTGTTTAACCAAAAAATTTCCTTTGTTCTGGACAATGACACGGCTGTCATGAACAAGGCCGTGGGAAAAGGGGCTTTTTTGCGGCAGTCAGCCCCCAATGCGCGGCTGACCGGCCAGATCCGGCAGATGGCAGCCGGCCTTACCGGCACAGCCCCGGCAGGCGCCCCGGGATGGAAAACATTATTGTTCGGGGCAAAAAGATGAGACTGAGCCACCGCATCAACGCAAAGAAGACCCGGAACAACGGTGTGCTCACAAGGCCTGACACCCTTGATCAAAAATACAACACCGTTAAATCAAAGATCCATCTCTCCCTGGTGGACCGCCTGGATCTCACCACCGTCACCGACCTTTCCAGTGAAGAGCTGGCCGGAACCATACGGTCCATCCTGAACGAAATTACGGCCATGGAGTCCATCCCTCTGAATTTAAAGGAACGTTCCACCCTGGTTTCCGAGCTGATTTATGAGATCACAGGGTTTGGCCCCCTGCAGACCTTGCTGGAGGACGAATCTGTCCAGGACATCCTGGTTAACGGCTGCAGCCAGGTCATGGTGGAGCGCGAAGGCCTGCTCTACCCCACCAATGTCAAATTCAGGGATGACCGGCATTTGATGCATATCATTGATAAAATTGTCTCGTCCGTGGGCAGACGGGTGGACGAGGCCTCCCCCATGGTGGATGCACGGCTGCCGGACGGTTCCCGGGTGAATGTGATCATCCCGCCCCTGGCCCTGGACGGCCCCATGCTCTCCATCAGGAAATTCGGCGCCACCCGGATTACCGGCACCCACCTGCTTGAAAAAAAGGCATTGAGCCCGGCCATGATGACCTTTTTAAACGCCGCCATCCGCGCCAAACTCAACATCCTGGTCTCCGGCGGCACAGGTGCCGGAAAGACCACCCTGCTTAACGTACTCTCTGAAAACATTCCTGAAAATGAACGAATCATCACCATTGAAGACAGTGCAGAGCTGCAGCTGCACCAGAACCATGTGGTCCGGCTGGAATCCCGGCCCCCCAATATCGAGGGCAAAGGCCGGGTGCTGCTGTCGGACCTGGTTAAAAACAGTTTAAGAATGCGGCCTGACCGGATTATTGTGGGGGAGAGCCGCGGGGCTGAAGTGATTGACATGCTCCAGGCCATGAACACCGGCCACCCGGGCTCCATGTCCACGGTCCACGCCAACTCGCCCGCAGATGCACTCTCAAGGCTTGAAGTCATGGCCACCATGGGTGATATCAATTTTAACCAAACAGCATTAAGAACCTTGATCAGCAGCGCCATCCACCTGATTGTCCACATCACCCGCCTGGGTGACGGGACCCGGAGGATAACCCACATCTCAGAAGTATCCGGTATCCGGGAGGGGGCCATGGCCCTGAAAACGGTATTTGCACTTGAACGTACCGGCATTGACGTCGATCAGAAAATCAGCGGTGCTTTTAAAGGCCGGGGGGATATTCCAAATGCCCTTGAACAGATCCGCCTATGCGGCATCGCCCTGGACCCGGATATGTTCAGGGATGTCACGGAAATATGACAATGACTCCCCTGCTGATTTTTCTTTTTGTTTTCTTTATCTTCTTTCCGGCATTTCTGGGGTTGACCAGGGGGCTTGAACATCTGCATATGAAAGCAAAAACCAGGCAGCGCTTAAAAAAAATGGTTGTCCGGAAAACAGGTCTTTCCGGCACGCCGGCCATCAGGCCGCCGGGTGCTGCAACCGGGGGGCATAGACCCGGGGGAGCAGTCCACCGCCTGGAATATCTTCTGATCAGTGCCGGTATCAGGATGACAGCCGGGAGATGTATCCTTGCCCTGCTTTGTACAGGAACGGCCTTATCGGTTATCACGGGCCTGATCACCGGCACCATTGTCCTGCCGGCAGCGGTTTTTATTTTAAGCCTTGGCCTGCCCGTCCTATTTCTGGTTTTCAAAAAAAAACAGATGGAAAAACAGATTATCCGGGAACTGCCCGAAGCCATCGGGATCATTGTCCGGGCACTGCAGATCGGACGGCATGTGGACGGTGCGCTCACGGATGCGGCCCAGGCACTTTGCGGCCCTTTAAGCGTGGAGATCAAAATCATTTACCAGGAAATGGCCATGGGATTTACCTTTGACCAGGCCTTTAACAACTTTGAAAACCGGTACGGCAATTTGTCAGACATCAAACTGTTCTGCACGGCGTTTGTGATCCAGCGGGAAACCGGCGGCAACCTGGTGCAGATCCTTGAGTCCCTTGCCGACACCGTCACAAAGCGTTTCAGGTTCCAGCGCAAGATTAAAACCTATACGGCCGAGGCCCGGGCCAGTGCCGTGATTATTGCGCTTCTGCCGTTTATCTTCGGTGTGGCGACCTGGTTTTTTAATCCGGATTATATCCACCGGCTGACCGGCACCGGCCTTGGCAAAATCATGATCTATGCGGCGGTTTTCCTGGAAATTACCGGATTTGCCGTCATGCGGAAAATGGCGGGGTTAAAGCTGTGAGCCTCCAGGAAGCAGTGACACAGGTTATTCTATTCTGCTCAACCTTCTGGATCAGCTTTGTGGTCACTGAGCGGATCCAGCATGCCGCACTAAGGCGGAGTGCACTTAAACGCATGCGTCAATGCAACAGCAGATCCGGTCCTATAATGCCCGTATTCAACGATTCATCCCATGCGTTTTTCAAAGCATTGGGGCAAAGGGTCATGCCCAAAAAGGAGAAAGAGCTGACTGCTGTCCGCAAAAAACTGATCTATGCCGGATACAGGGAAAAGGATGCCTTGATGATCCTCTACGGGATTAAAATCGCACTTGGGGCAGGGTTAGCCGTTCTAAGCTTTATCATCCTTTTTTCCCGGGACCTTATGCAGGCAAGGCACCTGCTCCTCTTGTTTATCCCCTTTGGGGCCGGGTATATCCTGCCCGATGTATCCTTGAATAAAAGAATTAAGCAGCGGCAGACGGCTATTTTCCGGGAATTGCCCGACATCATGGATCTGCTGGCTGTATGCCTGAAAGCGGGCCTGGGTTTTGATTATGCCCTGTACCGGGTATGCCGAAAGCTGGACCATATCGCCCCGGTTCTGTCCCGGGAACTGGGCATCTACTTTTTGGAAGTCAAAAGCGGTATCCCCAGGGCCCGGGCGCTGGGTAATCTTGAAGAAAGAAATCCGTCAAAAGAGCTGAAAGCCATGGTAACGGTACTTCACCAATCCCTGTCAACAGGGACGGATATTGCAGGGGCCCTGGGGGTGTATACCGATGCCATGCGGGAGCAGCGGCGCCAGGCGGCAGAAGAGGAAGGGGCCAAGCTCTCCACCAAACTGACCGTGCCTTTGGTGGTGTTTATCATGCCGGCCCTGATACTGATCATCCTGGGGCCGGTTATTATTAACTTTATCAACTTAGCCAGGCAAGGGTTTTAAGCCCACAACAAAAAAGGGAAGAGGATGAAACATTATGTGATACCGATTACAGGGGTCTGCCTGGTTGTTCTGACCGGTCTTTTAACCGGATGCGGCCTTTCCGGCAGGGACAAGGCAGCGTCTTTGGCAAAAAGGCCTGGGCCCGGGGTCTGGAAAACCGATGGGATTAAGCCCAACCACCTGGCACTGGCCGAACAACTGGTTCAGGATAAATTTTATGATGTGGCCCGGGTCCAGCTCGCCCAGGCAAGAAAATCCCAGAAACTTAAGGCCCAGGAACAGGTCAGGGCCTATGACCTTTCAGGTGTTTGCGCCAGGGAAACCGGGGACTTCAAATCCGCTGAAACATGGCTTCAAAAAGGGCTCTCCCTGGACAGACACAACGCCAGTGTTTACAACAACCTGGGGATCCTGTACGCCATGGAAAAACACTTTGAAAAAGCGGCCGAAGCCCTGGAAAAAGCAGTGGCCTATGATCCGGGCCGGGCCGATTTCATCAACAATCTCGGATGGGTGGCCATGGCCCGGAAGGATTATACAGGGGCGCAGATATATTTTGAGAAAA
>JAKSBO010000044.1 GCA_022361095.1 Desulfobacterales bacterium
GCAGGCATCAATGATTGTTTCAGTTTTGACTTTTTCCGTTACATTATGGGGGTAAAGAAACAACAGGGGACTGGTACAGGGCTCATCTATCTTCAGTTTAGGGGCCGCAGCGTTCCATATCGGCCCCGGGTCTGTTCCCATGGGAGCATTGAGCCTGGTTTCGGCCCACCATGCCCATGTTGAAAGAGGAACAGATGTATTCTCAGCCCATTTTTCCGGTAATAAGGACCAGTCAATGGCTTGGCATCCGGCTGCAAAACGATGCATTAAGCGTAAATCACGGTCTGTTATCAATTCGTTTTCAGCCCCTTGAAGATATAACAGCGCACTGCCAAACCCGCACTGCATCAAGTTAAGGGAATTTTGTTCATACCATGTGGGCTCTTCATTTTCCGGCAGGGTAACCGGTTGTCTTAACAGTGTTTGCAAATATGAATACGCGGCCTGACGCCGATAGATTAAATGATCTTTCCGGGACATGTTTACAGCGCACTTGACAGCCTGATTGGCCATAAGGCGACAGACCAGTGCCCTTATATAGCCTGCCCCTGCGGGGTCGCGCCGGGATAGTTGTTCAAGTTCATTATGAATCAATGTCAGGTCCGTATGCCCGGAAAACCGGCAGTATTCCAGCAGGTAAACCCAAAGGTTAAGTTTCTCCCGATGCTTGCGAAGTGCGTTCAACAATATTAAAAAAATGCGCATCTGACGTTTGCGTTGCTTATGGGTATTTGCAGCGGAGCGCTGTTGATGCTCCTTTTTAAGGCGTTTAATTTCCTGCTGCAGCGCCAGGATGCGTTTATGTGTTGCGGCGGCCTCCTCAGTTTTGGGGCGTAGTCCCTGCAAATGCTTGCAAAGGGAAGCCTCATGCTTTTTATTTTCAAAAAGCCGGCGTTCAATCAGGCACAGGTTGGCTTGGTTTCCTAAAACTTCCTGGGGCACAGACCAGGCAAGTTTGCGGGCAACCCTGTCGATTTTGATATCATCACTGCCGGCAGGGCCTGATTCCCGGCCAAGCAGCAGGTTTTCCATTTCGTCAATGTACAGTGTTTTCTCCCGTTGCTCCAGGAGATCAAAATTCAGATCCTTTATATTGGTCAGCACCCTCAGGGCCCTGGTTATCATTGGAAGCGGATTGGTATTATCCAGGCGTGCATCCTGGGCCGCCTGGTGCTTGGGCGCCCGGTTTAGTATTTCAGATTGAATGGTATGCTGCGGGCAAGTTCGATATCCGGAAAGGGATTTCGGCGCGATGAATTTCCAGTCCAATGTGGTCCCGCAGCCATGATCATCCAAGAGCACCTGGTACTCTTTGGTCCAGTTAACCAGGCTTGAAAAATCACGGGAAAGAAAACAATGGTCAGCACCAAAGCGAAAATGAGCAATTCTTTTGCCGCGGATATCAGATGCCGGAACCGGTCTGGAAGCAATAAGACGCTTTGTTATCGTCTGCTCCACCGCCATGAGCGCCACATTTTTCAGAAAATCGGAAACGGCCAGACCTGCAGGAATGGTGGTCAGTGCGCCGTTTTCCGTGCCGGAGCCGTCACCTTCCGGCGGGTTGGCTTTCCAGTATTGCCGTTCAAGCCTGAACTGCAGAAGCTGGGAAGCAAGTTGGTGAATCCGGGGTTGAAACTCGGTTAAATAGGCAGAAAAATTATCTGCAACAGCTGCGAGACTTCCTTGTGAAGAACAGGTTTCAAAGGAAATCTGAGCCATGTATACATTGCTATCCGTCCCCGTTGGCCAGTAATCATCCTGCAGGTAGGGGAGTCTTAGACTACCGGCAATATACCGTTCCCGCTCAAGCACTTGACGTTCAGGCGCTTCAAGATCATCGGGGATTAACAATCCGGCCATGGCCCTGGCTGTAAGAAAAATATGGCGCTGATACAGGGACCAGGCTGACTGGGAACTTTGATAGATGCGTCCACCGGCGTGTTTGTAGCCACCGATCCTGGTGACAACCGTGCCGTTTTTTTCTTCTTCCCAGGTCGACCTATGAAGACGCCCCCCATAGCTCCAGGGGGGCATCTGACAGTCCAGGGCCGGACCGATAACGTTCAAAAAGGCGATCCAGGCCACCTGATCCCGAACGGAAATGTCATAAATAATCCCTGCCTGGTCACTATTTCCGCCGGCATGGGACGGCAGTGGAAGTGGGCGAACAGGTTCCGTCTGATAGGTTAATTCTTTAAATTTACGGGCAATTGTATCTAATTCTTCCTGCAGGTTCGCTTCAAAGCAGGATAGTCGGTAATCGTCAATCCAGGTATGAACTGACTGTGTATAGCGCTGATACTTTGACCAGGCCCAGTACAGATTTTGAGGACATGTTAATAAATCTTCCAACGTTTTGATATATTTGGTATCAGGCATGGATATACTTACCCCCGATTCAATGTATTATCCAGATATTTAGCATACCGGGCCGGGCACGTCTATTTAAAGTCCGGATAACCACCTAAGATCTTTAAGACTTTTGGGCGAATTCCCATTTTCAATGAATAATTCGGTCTTTTTTATCAACCCAATAAAGATTAAGACTGACTTCATCAAACATGCCTTATCATAAATCTGGCATTTTCCTGATGACGCTGGGTGCTTTATCGGTCTTCATGTCATTTATTTTATCGTTTCAGTGCATGGGGTCAAAGTGAAGGGACAGCCCCACACCAGTTTCTTTCAACGGTGCCACCCCGGCCAGGGAAACCTTTGAATCAAGATCCGTACAATGGCAGGCATGGATGGCAAGGGGCTTTATGTGCCGGAAAAAATCCAGGGTGCCTGCCATCCGGGAGGTTGACGGATTGAGCAGATGAAACCCACCGATAATGTCAGCAATCCGCTTCTCTCCACACACCCGCCGGGCATGGGAAATGATGTTACAAATCCCGGAATGGGAACAGCCCGTGATAATGACAAGTCCCCGGTCTGATTTATATGCCAGTGCGGAATCGTCCGGAATCAGGTCAGGCACAAGTCCGTCAGATGTCTGCTTCATCCCGATGGGCGTCTGGCCTTCAAAGTTGTTTTCCCTGGGAATTTCACCTAAAAAAACAAGGCGGGGACTTAAGTTGACCGGGGTTTCTGTCAGGGCCAGCGCCATGTGACGGCCGGCTTTTTCCTTTGCCACCAGACATCCGATCTCTGCCAGGTTGCCGGCCTGCACAGACGAAAAAACTTCCGGATGGGCGACAAGTTTCGGATGTTTAATTTCCAGGCCTTCAATGGTGGATTCGGTCAGGTAACGGATATAAGGGTCCAGTCCCCAGGTATGATCCAGATGACTGTGGGAAAGGACCAGATAATCCAGACCGGACAGATCCTTTCCCAATTTTGCGGCATTTCTCAAAAAAAGATCTGAATAGCCCAGATCGAACAGCACGTTTACATCTTCATCTTCTATGAGAATTGACAACCCTGGCTCGGCTGTCAGATACCGGTCAATAAAGGTATTGTTGTCTACCAACAGAGTAAGATTCATCATCTATCAGATTTTAAGGACCATGAACAGATAGTCCCCGTCATTGATATCAATGGTGAGATTTGCCCCCCTGCCCCGGGCATAACGAATCCAGAATGGCTCATCACCAATACCGCACTCATAATCCGGATAGGTCTGCCCGGTCACCCCGTTTTTCCATGACAGGATCATGGGGTGGGAACAAAGCTCAAGTGCCTTCTCTTTGGCCGCCTGTTTGGCTGCAGCAAAATCTAGGTCTGGCAAATTAATGTTCATATTGATATATTCTTCGCATTGGTTTTGGGAGATACTGCCAATCGCTACCATAGGACCTCCATATATTGGTATGGGTTTAAAATCAAGGTTGCACGTGCAGTTTTCACTTACACTTAAAAAAAGATAATCTCTGATTTATAGTTTGGCAATGTTCTTGAGAGATTGAAAACAAAACACCCGGACGAAATCAAAAAAAGAATGAAACAGAAATTAATAACCTGGATAAAAAAAGTGATTGCCGGACTGATTTTTACCGTGGTGGCGGCTACCTTTCTCCAGGTTCTGATTTTCAAATACGTCACCCCGCCCTTCACGGTCAACATGATCTATGAAAGGGCTATTGCTGCCCGCAAAAAGATGCAGTTCAAGCCCAGGGCTTATGATTGGAAGAATTTAGATCAGATATCCGTGTATCTGCAACAGGCAGCGCTGGCCTCCGAAGACCAGCGCTTCATGTGCCACCATGGATTTGATTTCACGGAAATAAAAATCGCCCTAAATGATATCATTGCCCAAAAAGGAGTCAGGGGGGCGTCCACCATCAGTATGCAAACAGCCCGCTCCCTTTTTCTGCCCTCAAGCCGCACATTGGCCAGAAAACTTGCCGAAGCCTGGTATACGGTTTTAATTGAACTGGTCTGGGATAAAAAAAGAATTCTTGAGATGTATCTCAACACTGTGGATTGGGGAAAAGCCAATGTGGGAGCCCAGGCCGCAGCCCGTGCCTATTTTTCCTGCAATGCCAAAAACTTAACAGCCGAACAGGCAGCCCTTTTGACCGCCATCCTGCCAAGCCCCCACAAATGGTCTGCAGTCAATCCCGGCCCCCATGTCCGGCAGCGCCAGGCACGTATCCTAAAACAAATGAAAAACATGCCCGTAATTAAATAATTCCTGCCTGAACACAACCCGGTGTTTGGACGAAACGCTGACCAGGTGCAAGGCGCAGAAAAATTTGGAACAGGCGCATACCAATGTATGTGAGGATTGCAAATCTTTCTGTAACGCCGCAGATGGGTGACGTTTAGCCACCCCCCCATTGCTATTGGAAGTCTACCAGTTCTACGTCAAATATCAGGGTAGACTTAGGCGGAATCGCACCAGGATAGCCCCGCTCCCCATATGCCAGGGAATAAGGAATCAACAACTTACGGGCCTCGCCTTTTTTCATGCCCTCAATCCCGATATCCCAGCCTTTAATCACCTGCCCCTTACCCAGGACAAATTCAATGGGATTGTCCCGGTCCCTGGAGGAATCAAACTTTTGGCCGTTGGTGAACCTCCCGGTATAATGCACCTTAACCCTGGCCCCGGCGGCAACAGCAGGGCCGGTGCCGTCATGCACCGGTACATACATCAATCCGGATTGTGCCTTCACGGCATCGGGATATTTTTCATGCATCTGCGCTTTAAACGTTGCCATGTCTTTCATTCTGTCCTGTGTAATTTGCGCTTTCCTGTTTGCAAGAATGGCATCAAATCCGGCCTGGTCCGTTCTGAACGCCTTGGCCTCATCCCCGATTGCCAGGATCTCAACGGTTTTAATTTTATCGCCTTTTTCAATGGCATTGACCACTGCCATGCCCTTGATAACCTTGCCGAACACCGTATGCTTGCCGTCCAGCCAGGGCGTTGCTTTGTGGGTTATGAAAAACTGACTGCCATTGGTACCGGGGCCGGCATTGGCCATGGACAAAATTCCGGGGCCGTCATGGTTTAATTCAGGCCGAAATTCGTCCGGGAACCGGTATCCCGGACCACCCCGGCCCGTGCCTTCAGGATCACCGCCCTGGATCATAAAATCAGGGATTACCCGGTGAAATGTCAATCCATCGTAAAACTTTTCGCCCTTTTTAACATGTGTATCCATTTTTCCCAGTGCAAGCCCTGCAAAATTGGTTACAGTCAACGGGGCCTGTTTGTAAAAAAGTCGGAGAAGAATAATTCCTTTGTTCGTATCCATTTTTGCATACAGACCGTCTGAAAGGTCTGCCTCGTCCTGGGCCAGTGCACCGGAAGGGATTGTGGTCAAAGAAAAAAGAGTTCCCCAGACCAGAACGGATCTTAATAGTCTAAAGCTAAATTGATTACACCAACGAAAAAAGGTGCCGTGGCCGGGCCGGGCTGTTTTCTTATTATACCGCATCTGATGTATCCTGAATTTGATTTTTCTTAAATGTTGCCGGAAAACCGGAACAATTGAGATTTTAAGCCTTTAAGTCCCGGTACCTGAATCCAAATTTTGGATCGAATATTAACATGTTTCCGGCAAAACACAAACGTCTTTAAATTGAATGTTGCAAAATTCAATCCGGCATTCAAATATGAAACACAAAGCAATCTATCTGAATTTAAATACAAATCGCCCTTCAACCATAGAACCCGTTGCACAATGCAACATTTCATGAAACCAATACCAATCGGCTCAAGACAAAATAATTTCCAATAAATTAAGCATGTTAAAACCAGAAACATCTCCGGCACAATAGTTGCCATAATTAATGCTCAAATATTATTAGAACATAATAAAAAAGGGGAGTTAGCAAAGGAGGCTGACATGAGTGTCATCACATTTTTTGGAAGAGCCTACACAGGCAAAGCGCAACTGGCACAAAAGGCAGGAGCCGCACTGGGGTATAATGTGCTTTACGACCAGGACATTATCGATGCGGCAGCCGAAACATACAATTTAAAAAAAAGCAGTATTGAACGCAGTATTTTTAAAGATCCGCCGATTGCAGACCGGTATACCCCGGCTAAAGCGAAATGCATCGCAGCGGTAAGATCTGTTCTGGCTGACAAAATCCAACAGAGCCCTGTGATTGTCAGCGGATTTTTAGGCAAGTTGATTCCTTCGGAACTTGGCCTGCACATATTGGTTACAGCACCACAGGGGTTCAGAAACCGCAGAATACAGTGCGAAACAGGCAAAAAAACCGGCATTGACACCAAAAAGCACCTGGCATTTAGTGACGAATCCTTTTTACGCTGGTCTCTTTATCTGCGCTCATCAGAAAGCCGCAGACCCATGGATTGCGACGGTGTTGTGAATGTGACCACCGGACTGAGCCATCTGATTGAACTGATTTCCAGTGCGGCATTAAATAAAAAAGAAGAAATAACCGCCCAGGAATTTGCCTTGTCCGCCAAAGTTTCCCGCCTTATGGCTGAAAAAGGCCACCCGGTCTCCGTGGCAGCACGCCAAGACCAGTTGGACCTTGTTGTCCACAAACCTGTATTAATGTTTTCCAGGTACGGCAAAAAACTGGCAAGGCTTGTCCGGTCCGTTAGCGGGGTAGATAAAGTCAATACCCGCACCGGCAGGCTGTTTTACCAAACCGATATCCTTCCGGGCAGCCATTATTTCAACACCCCGACCCCTGCCCCCATAAAAAAACAGTATGAACAGCTTTATGCAACCGTGACGGAACGCCGCCCGGCCTTCATGAACCGGGCAACGTCAGAACCACAGCGGGTTTCCGGCCATGCGTGATATACTGTGGTAAAGTAAAGGCAGCAGTTTAATCGCCGCCTTTTTAGATCCATGATCGGAATAAAACATGCCAAAGCAGGGTTTATTTTGGACTTGGGTCTTACCTTAAACCGCAGCCGGTCTCTATCCTGTCTCTCCGGCTGTGGTTTTTTCTTTAACCCGTATCAGATTTAAAAAAATGCTGTTCACAGGTGTGGGGATGGCATCCGATTTGCCCATGTTCTCAACGGCACCTGCAAAAATTTCCACTTCTGTTTTTCTGTTGGCTTCCATATCCTGGAGCATGGATGTTTTTCCGTCCGGGGACAACGTATTGAGCACGGCCACCCACTGATCAATATCGCAAGGCTCAAGATTGATTCCCCGGTGCCGGGCCAGGGCCACCACCTCCTGCATCAGCGAGACCATCAGTGCCCGGGCCTCAGGCAAATTCTGGAAAACACGATAGGGGGCACCAAGCACGGCGGATGCCTGGTTGACACCGACATTCACCATAAATTTCCACCACATGGTTCTCAGGATATCAGGTGAAATTTCATTGGGAATCCCCCCCATGTCCAGGGCGATTTTTATTCGTTCCAACCGTTCATCGGCAACGGCACCGGCATGGGCAGGATCATTTCCGAAAATAATTTTTCCCGGATTGGCGTAAGTAAAACAATTATTTTCATGCACCGCATCAATGCCCACGGCAATGGCAGGAACAATCTTTTCATGGCCGCAGGCCCGGCCGAGCAGTTTTTCACTTTCAAGTCCGTTCATCACGGACAGGACCAGGGTGTCCGGCCCTGTCAGTGCTTCGATATCTTTAAGCACCGCTTCGATCAAATGGTGGTGTTTCAATGCCACCAGCACGAAATCAAAAGGGCATTCAATCCGGTCGGGATGCACCACCGGAATCGTATAATCCTTGCCGTTAACCTTGATGGTTCCCCCATCAAGGCGTGCAAAGCGGTCCCCCCGGGCCGCAAAGCACACACGTATATCCGAGTTGTCCGTAAACAAACCTGCATATGCCGCACCCATGGCGCCGGCCCCGAAAACAGCTATTGTCTTTATTGGGTTCAACTTTTATTCTGACCTCTTTTATGTTTATCGAGTTTTATCAAGCAATAATTTTATACCGTTCAAATAGTCGATATTCTGACAAGGTTTGGAAACATGGTCAACAAAAGGATCGCCGCTTTTTAAATCCTTTATGGATTCTAAAAATTCTATGTTCCCGGAAATAAATAAAATGGGGATCGTTTTATTTTTTGATCGAATATGGTCATATAAATTTTTACCATTTATTTTTCCAGGCAGAATATAATCAAGGCTAACCAAATCATAATCGTTGGCATCAAAAAGCTTTAAAGCCGTTTCTCCGGTGTGTGCAACATCAACAATGTGATTGCACGGTTCATTTGTTAAAACAAAGCGCTGGACTTCTGCAATTTGAATTTCATCTTCAACCAGCAGCACCCGCTTATGACTATGGAACCCCTCACGCTGTATTGTGATTTTTTCTTCTTTTGTGAGTTTTTTTCGAATGAATGGGAAACGCAATTCAACTGCCGTGCCGATATTTAATTGAGAACGTACGTTGATTTTGCCTTTGTGAAGCTCCACATATTTATTCACGTTGGCCATCCCATAGCCGGAACCTTTAATCGAACTGTCATAGGATGAGATGACATCTTTACTGCCCTTAAGAGAGAATGACGGTTCAAAAATGCTGTCAATATGCTTTTCCGGAATGCCGCAGCCATTATCTTCAATCGTGAGAGTTATGGTTGCCTGGGACTGTTGAAGCCGTATGGAAATAAACGGCGTTTCACATTTACTCAATGCGTGAATGGAATTTTGAAAAATATTTACAAGGCAATGTTCCATCATGCCGGGATCAGCAAAAAAATCCATATTTTCCGACAAGCCCTCTTTTCTAATTTCTATGCCGTCTAAATCCTTTTGCAGCAAACTTAACACCAGTTCGATTTTTTCATTAAGATAAAAATATTCATATTTGGGCTCCTGGTCTTTGGCAAACGCCACCAGGTTCTTGGTTAAATTTTTCCCTCTCAAAGATTGATCGAATATACGCTTGAATATGTTTAAGGTTTCCGGGTCTTTAAACTTGAACATCCCAAGTTCGGATTGTCCCATGATGATTCCAAGAATATTATTAAAATCATGGGCCATCTTTCCTGCAATTTTGCCGACCAAAGCCAGTTTTTTATGTTCTTCAAGTGCTAAGTATGCTTCAATTTTCTCTTGTTCGTTCTTTTTTCTTTCGGTTATATCCCTTGCAATCCCCAGAACCCCCTTAAGATGACCGTCAGCATCAAACACAGGTGTTTTTATTGTTTCAAGATGCTCTTTGTGTCCATCATCGGCATAAACAATTTGTTCCTCATTTAAGCACGGTTTATTTGCCCGTATTACAGCAAGGTCCTTTTCTCTAAAAAAATCGGCGGATTCCTTATCGAGAAAATCATAATCGGTTTTTCCGAGGATCTCTTTTTGTTTGGCACCAAAAAAGCGTTCAAATCTTAAATTGCATAACAGGTATTCACCCCGGGGACTTTTCAGCCATATGAGATCAGGGCTGACTTCAATAAGTGTCCTTAAAAGCGTCTCACTTTCCTGAAGCGTGTCCAACATGGTATTAAAATGATATCCATATCCGATTAATTCATCCTTCTTATTACCGGTCCAGGAGAACCTTTCATCAAAATTTCCGTCCTTGACCTTACGCATGACCATGGCAAGAGAGCGAATCGGTGCGACAATTGTTTTTGAAAACAGAGACACAACAACCCCCAACAGGGTTACACTAACGATAGTCAGCACCAACGCCATGCCATTTAAACTATTTCGTTCGGATTTGGCCTCAAGATATTTTTTTTTAAACAATGCCGACACTTGGATAAAAACAGTGTCAAACTGCTTAAAAAGCCCGTCGTGCGCCAGCTCAAAAGACGCTTCGGTATCATTAATCAGAATTGCAAGTTTATAGTCCTGTGCCAATAAATTTTTAAAGGCTGAAAGATATTCCTTGGTTCTGCGGTCTGACGGATCTATTTGTTCAATCTTTTTATAAAAATAATCAATCACCATCATCAGAGAATGATACACAGGCTCATCTTGCTGCATGATGTAGACAATGAAAAAATGATTTAAATTAAACAGGGGCTTAAACAATTGCCTTGTATCGTTGTTCAGAACATTGGAAATCAACGATCGATAACTTGTATTCAGACTTGTCCGGTGGATATTCTGGGTTGTTTTTAATTGCTGTGTTTCATTGAAAATTTTTTCGTGCTCAAGGATCTCAATCCGAATGGCATGCAATTTAGCTTGAATCACTTCATTGATCTTCATATCTTCCAAATCCCTGAGTCTCTTTTTAAGATTTGAAATTGAAGCCCCATAATTTGCAATCGCGCCCGGATTTTTTCCTTCAAGAACTTCCTTTTCCCAAAATCGATTTTCATAGAAACGCCCGTTTAATGCATGCAGTCTTCTCTCAGCCTGGGCCATCTCCAACATTTGTGAGGCCAATATTCCCTGTTCATTGAGAAAATAGGCCAACACGCCATAATTCATCACAAACAAAAGGATAAGCAGGAATACGATCGTACTGATTTTACTAGTAATGGTTTTGAACAAATGCGCACCTCTATTATCTTATGACGGAAAGGGTTATGGGGACGTTGGATGGAATTGTTTCACCGCGAAAATGCTTTGCCGCTATTTCAAGGGCCATTCGCCCCATTGCCTGGGGATGCTGGGCGATTGTTGCCGAAATCCTCTTTGTTTTAACAGCATGAACGGCATCCTTAATGGCATCGAATCCAACAAGAATCTTGTTTGCGGATAATTCAACTTGAGATAGTGCATCGGCTACCCCAAGAATCATATTATCATTATGCGCAAAAACGGCATCAAAAGAGACATTCTCGTTTAGCAGCTTCGTCATCACCTGTTCGGCCTGCTTCCGGTCAAAATTTGCCACTTCCCGGGCAACGACCTTTATATGATTAAATCTTTTGATTTCGTCATTAAATCCGTAGCCGCGGTCATGGGCCGGGGAGGTGCCGGGAATGCCTTCAATTTCGATGACACGTCCTTTATTTTTTAACAAATCCGCCACCAATTTCGCCGCCATTCGCCCCCCTTGAATATTATCTGAGGCCACATGGCAAAGAATTTTTCCGCCGGCTGATTTTCTGTCTACAGTGATCACCGGTATCTTGTTCATCGCTGCCATCTCAATACCGGGAACGACGGACGCCCCATGTGTCGGATTTAAAATAATGATATCGGAATGACGCTTTTGAAAGTCAACCAAGTCCA
>JAKSBO010000069.1 GCA_022361095.1 Desulfobacterales bacterium
CCCTGGTCGCTCCCCATGCGGGAGCGTGGATTGAAACAACGGCGGCATTCACCCGGTTTTCGATGAAACTTTGTCGCTCCCCATGCGGGAGCGTGGATTGAAACTGATGTTGCTGAATTGTTTGATGAAAACGGATACGTCGCTCCCCATGCGGGAGCGTGGATTGAAACTTGCTCTGCTTTAAGGACCAGAATTCTTTTAAATGTCGCTCCCCATGCGGGAGCGTGGATTGAAACAGAGGAAAATTCAACTGGTGGTATTATTCGGTCGTCGCTCCCCATGCGGGAGCGTGGATTGAAACATTATATATGTTCTGTTTGCAATTATCGCCGGAGTCGCTCCCCATGCGGGAGCGTGGATTGAAACCGGGAGAAAAAGACCCTGGTGTACCAGATTAAGTTGTCGCTCCCCATGCGGGAGCGTGGATTGAAACAATATTATTAGTAACTTAGACTAAAATATAAATGTTGTTCCCCATGTAGGAGGAAGTATAATTGCCATTTAGAACCCCAATATATGGTGTTCAAATTTAAATCGAGAATCTGAGCCTTGATACCGTTTTGCACACCTTGGTATTTCTGACTTTAATCAGTTTTTATAAATCAATCCGCCAAGACAAATATCCCGATGGAAGAATTAAAAAGAATGCTTGACTTAATCGAATGATCGTTTAATATTGCGTTATGCGAACGAAAGATGAACAAAAAAAAGAAGCGCTGTTCAAAGCCACTGTCAAACTTGTCAATGAGATTGGTTTTGCTTACAGCTCTGTTTCCAAAATTGCCAAAGAGGCTGGTGTTTCACCTTCAACACTCTATGTTTTCTTTCAAAACAAAGAGGATCTGCTGATTTCCACTTATGTGAACATAAAACGCGCTAAGGGACGGGCTATTTTAAGCGATTTCAACGATTCGTTGCCTATACGGGATATTCTCAGAAAAGTTTGGCGCAACACATTCGCATATATCTCCCATAACCCAGACAAATATCAGTTTATTGAGCAGTTTGCTAATTCTCCTTATGTTGGCCTGGTAGATCAAAAAGCGTTAGAGAAACACTATTCCCCTATTATTGAAGTTATCCAGAAGGGAATCGAACAAAAAATTATCAAGAAGGCGGAGCGCCCTTACCTGGTGGCGTTTCTGTTTCAGCCTATTTCATACCTGGCCAATCCTCGGTCTTGTGAGGGGCTGGAATTGAGTGCCGGCGATATTGACAGGGCTTTTGACATGGCTTGGGATGCAATTAAACGGTAAAAAAAATTTAACCAAATGTAAAACGATCATTCGTTTTTGAATGTAATTTCTAAACTTGAAAAGGTATGGATATGCAATATCGAAAAGTCCCTAAAAATGGAGATAAACTGTCGATACTGGGATACGGCTGCATGCGCTTTCCGGTTCGATTAAACGCCATTAACGAGAAACCGGCTGAAACACAGATCCTGCACGCCATGGATCAAGGTGTCAATTATTACGATACCGCCTACCCCTACCATGGCGGCAAGAGCGAATCGTTTTTGGGGAAAGTGCTGGCCCGAAACAGGGTCCGGGACAAGATCAAGTTGGCGACCAAACTGCCCCACTGGAGTACTGATACCAAGGAGGAGATGGATCAAAAGCTCAATGAGCAGCTTAAAAAACTCCGGACCGACCGCATTGATTACTATCTGATCCACGCCCTGAACGGAGAGCTGTGGGACAAAGCCAGGGAACACGGTGTCATCGAATTTATGGACGATGCCTTAAAAAGCGGTAAAATTATAAACGCCGGATTCTCGTTCCACGGCCTGGCTGAGGATTTCAGCAGGATCGTGGATGATTATGACTGGACTTTCTGCCAAATTCAGTACAACTTTTTAGACACTCGGAACCAGGCGGGAACCGCCGGACTGCAATACGCTGCCGCTAAGGATATGGCGGTGATGATTATGGAGCCCCTGCGGGGCGGGAACCTGGCCAAGACACCCCCGCCGTCGGTGAATAAGATCTGGAAACGCGCCGACCGGATGCGGACCCCGGTGGAGTGGTCCCTGCGCTGGCTGTGGAACCAGCCGGAGGTTACCGTGGTGCTGTCAGGCATGAATAATGATGCTCATATCACCGAAAACTTGAGAATTGCGAACGAGGCGCATCCGGGTTCATTTTCAGATAAAGAGCTGAACCTGGTTGAAGAAGCAGCGGATGAATTCCGCCGGGTGATGAAGGTGGGCTGCACCGCCTGCCAGTATTGTATGCCTTGCCCATTCGGTGTGAATATCCCAAGCTGTTTCGAGTGCTATAATTCCCGTCACGCGTTCAAGGACAAGTCAGCCAAAATGATGTATCTATTTCAAAATGGGGGCATCGTCACAGATAAGTCGAGCCTGGCATCCGCCTGCAAACAGTGTGGGAAATGTGTGGAAAAGTGTCCCCAGCATCTGCCTATTCCGGATCTGCTTGAAGAGGTTGCGGCAGATATGGAAGGGTTTATGACCAGGCCTATGATCTGGCTCGGTAAACGGATCATGAAAGTCAGATCAGCGAGAAAGGAAAACCGGTCATGAATGGTAAACGCATCATCCTGCTGGGCGCTTCCGGCATGACTGGCGGCTGTGCATGACACCTCTGCCTTGAGAGCCCTGATGTTTCAAAGTAGCGCGTATCGTCCCCCGCCCCACCGGAATGGAACATCCTAAATTGAAAAGATTGTCCGAACATCGGCATCTCGTCGGAGGACCTGGCCCGGGCCATGGTTCAGGTGGGGTTAGGCAACCGGACCACCGGCAGTAATCAAATTCCGGAAAAAAAGGATATCAGGGCGGCGGCAAGCAAATGTTGATGTTTCTTGCTGACCCCGTTTATTTTCCCGCTTGCCGGGGTTATGAACATACTCAATTGATCATGCCCCGGAACAAGCCATGTCGCCCTCCATGGGAGGGCGTGCATGTCAAAAGGATCAAACGATAAAACATGTCATGGCGCGTCCGCGTCAATTAAGAATCCAATATCCGGGTGCTTATTACGGGTTCGCCGGTGTTTATTTTCGTAATTAAAAATAATAGTTTGGACGATGACGCAGACGATCAGAGGCTACAGCCCTTCGGCCCCGGCAACAGCATCCCCGAACCGTTCCGGCTCTTCATTTTCACAGGGCAACGCAGCCGCGTTCTCCCATGCCAAAGGGTCAATGTCCAGGTCTTTGAACCGGTTCGGGTCAAAGACCGGGGTTTCAATGCCCTGGCTGCGCTGTTTTCTGTAGTCCGCAAGGATTCTGGTCAGGGTGGGAAAGAGCATGATCATGGCCAGAAGATTGACCACCGCCAGAATACCCATTAAAGGATCTGAAAAGAAAAACACGGCAGTGGCCCCCGGGGCCACTGCCCCCAGGAATACCACACCGACCACGGCCAGGCGCAGTAAATTAACCGCAGCAGGGCTTTGGGTCAGAAAGGTCAAGGCGTTCTCTCCCAGGTAATAGTTGTAAATAATGGAGCTGAAAGCAAAAAGAAGGATGGCAAAGGTCAAAAAGTACTGGGTCCAGACCCCGAAATGGGAGACCAGGGACTGCTGGGTCAGCACCACACCGTCAATGGCCTGGGCCCCGGGCACGTAAACGTCTGCCAGGAGAATGATAAAGGCTGTGCAACTGCAGATGAGAATGGTATCGATAAATACGGACAGGGACTGGGTAATGCCCTGGGCAATGGGATGGGGCACCGTGGCCGTTGCCGCCACATTGGGAGCGGACCCGAGCCCTGCCTCATTGGAGAAAAGTCCCCGGCGCAGCCCGTGGACCAGGGCAGTGCCCATGCCGCCGCCAACAGCCTGTTTTATCCCAAAGGCGTTCTCAACGATGCTCATAAAAACATGGGGGAGCTGGCCGATGTGCATAAGCATGACCAGAATGGCCATAGCAAGGTACCCCACAGCCATGACCGGCACAATGACATCGGCCACTTTGGCAATGCGGCGAATCCCTCCGAACACAATCTGTCCTGCAACCACGGCAAGAAAAATCCCGGTCCAGATCCTGTCGATGCCGAGACTGTCCAGGGCAGCCCCGGCAACGGTGTTCCCCTGGAAGGCGTTGAACCCCAGGGCAAAGGAGACAGCCAGGCAGACGGCGTAAATGGAGGCGAGCCATTTATAGTCCCGGCCCAGCCCGTACATAATGGTGTGGGCAGGGCCGCCCCTGAATTCGCCATTCCCGTCGGCCCGTTTGAAGAGCTGGGCCAGGGAGCATTCCACCAGGCTTGTGGCCATGCCCACCAGGGCGATCATCCACATCCAGAAAACAGCACCGGGCCCGCCCAGGGTAATGGCCACGGCCACCCCTGCAATATTGCCGCCGCCGACCCGGCCGCCAACGGAAAGTAAAAGGGCCTCCCGGCCTGATATGCCCTCGGCATCCGGAGATTTTTTTGAAAAAAGCACCTTGAACATCCGGGTAAAATTTTCAAACTGGACAAACCGGGTGGCAATGGTGAAAAAAAGACCGAAAATCACGAGAAACGGGACAAGGGACCATCCCCATGTCAGGTCTCCGATCATGCCGAAAAGTTGTTGTAAAAATGCCATACTGCCTCCTTAATGTTATGGTGAATCACAGGGGCGGGCCTGGGTATACGCAGCAACGCCGAGACAGGCCGCCCTTTACCTTACAAGATGCTGATATCCATGGCTTCCACCAGCATTTCCAGGGCCTGTAACCCGGCCACGGACGTGCCGTAATCGTCCAGGGCAGGTGA
>JAKSBO010000666.1 GCA_022361095.1 Desulfobacterales bacterium
GGCAGCGGCAATTTCTTTTTTTCTTCCCGGGTATCAACAAACTGTTTGAGCCGTTTATACGCAGCCACGGCCTCAATGGAAATTTTCATATGTGACAGGCTTTTATCAAAGGGATAAAAAACTCTTGTAATCACTATAACGCTTGCAAGAATAACTCCAAGTGTAATTTAGTCCGTAAAAAACACAAAGGATCCTGCCCCGAATACAGCTGCCATTGATACCAAATGAAACAGGCGAATCATTGTTCCCATGCCGGATTGAAAAATATCCGCCCCGGCCTTTGTGGTCAGATTTTTTGTATACCTGTTTTCATATTTTTCCATGACAGCCGATTGCATCCCCATTCCGGAAATAAGTTCACCATGCTGTAAACAGGTATGGGCAAAATCTGCATTGTTATGAAATGCTGTATCGGCAATGATATATCTCTTTTTCTCAAGTGCCCTGAGTAAAAGCTGAAACAGGAAAACGATTCCGACACCTGCAATGGCAATCCCCCCGACCAGCGGGTGCATCAGATAAAGCACCCCGAGAAAAATCAAAACCCAGGGCAGATCGAGGATATAAAAGATATGGCCACTGACAACTGCATCCCTTAAAATCTCAAGATCATAAATCCCCCGGGAATAGACCTGTGGATTCATTCCCTTTGTTGCAGCATTTTTCTGCATGTTTTTCATCACAAAAGGCATCATCTTCTGAGCAATATTGTTTCCGGCCTGCTCAAGCATTCTCATGCGAAAATAATCGATCAATCCCAGAACGGCCAGACTGACAAGTACCCCCACACCCAAGGTATAAAGCGTGGCTTTACTATAACTGAACAAAACCCTGTCATACACAATCATCATATAAACGGGTATTGAAAGATAAATCAGGTTGATACAGACCCCGAAAAAACCTATAAAAACAAAATATTTAAACCCTGATTTAATTATGTTTTGCATTCACGGCCCCCATCAATTTTCCAAAAACATCATCCCTGTCCCCGAAACGAACCTGTGTTCCGTTTTCAAGTACTAAAATTTTATCCACTGCAGATAAAAGATTTGGTTTGTGAGTAATCATAATGGTTGTGGTTCCCATCTCTTTAAGTGCTTTTAATGCTTCTGTAAGCGCCTGCTCACCTGACGCATCCAGATTTGAATCCGGTTCATCTAAAATCACGAGTTTAGGGTCCCCGTAGAGAGCCCTGGCAAGCCCCACCCGCTGGCGCTGACCACCGGAAAGATTTCGGCCGGCTTCTCCGATATCTGTGTCATACCCTTGGGGGAATTTTAAAATAACCTCATGGGCTCCGGCTTTTTTTGCAGCCTCTACTATCTTTTCCGAATCAAGCTCACCCATCCTGGCAATGTTTTCTTTCACAGTCCCGGTAAATAATTCCACGTTTTGGGGCAGATAGCCAAAAAATTTTTTCAGTGTACCATTATCAATCTCGTAAATATTATGACCATCCAGTTGAACGGCTCCGCCACTGGGTGCCCACATGCCTAAAATCATTCTACATAAAGATGTTTTGCCGGCACCATTGGGTCCGACAAGCCCCATTATCCGGCCCGACGGCAATTCAAAATCAATTGAATTCAGCACCTGATTTTCACCGATATCAAGGCTGGCATCTACAATATTCAAATCACCATGCAGGGTATCAAGTACCAATGGTTTTTCATTCTCAGATATTTCCAACAATCTTTTTAAATTTTTATATGCGGCCTTGGCTCCTGTAGTCTGCTTCCAGGCTGCGATTCCCTGGTTCACCGGAGCAAGAGCCCGTCCCATGATAATGGAGGCGGCAATAATAACGCCGGGATTGGCCTCATGGGCCAATACCAGTAAAGCGCCCATACCAAATATAGCAACCTGCATCAGAATGCTAAAACTCTGCCCGATGGAACCAAAAATGTGCATGACATTTCCAATTTTATTTTGCAGCTTCATCTCTTTATTATTAATCGTACAAAGCCTTTGGGCGGCATTATCAATCATTCCCATGCTTTGAAGTTCCCTGGCAGTTCTAAAACTTGCCTGAACCCACTCTTTTCCCTGGTTATTCAATTCTACAGCTTTTTCATTGTCACTTTTTGTCAGTCTGTTTTGTAAAAGCCCGATGATAAAAATAACAACGGCACCACTTGTGGCCGTCATCCCGAGCACCGGATGGACCAGATAGATGACCCAAAGATAAATAAAAATCCAGGGTACGTCAAAAAAAGCGAAAACAGAGTTACCGCCAAGATAGTTTCTCAGCGTATTAATATCTTTAAGCCCTGTTGTATAATTCATACTGTCGGCCCGGCACAGATCTGAAAGCATATCTTTTAAAACTCTCCGGCTCAGGAGCGCATCCAATTTGATCCCTGCCCTGACGAGAAGCCTTGATCGACAAAATTCAAGCATTCCAAAGGCCGATAGGGCAACCAGAGCCATAACAGTCACCGCATAAAGGGTCGGAAAACTATGGCTGCCAAGAACCCTTTCATAAACCGACAGCATGTATAATGGAAAGGTCAGATAAAGGGTATTGATAAAA
>JAKSBO010001132.1 GCA_022361095.1 Desulfobacterales bacterium
TATCACCCGCACGGCGACGGTGCGATCTATCCAACGCTGGTGAATATGGGGCAGGAGTGGAAGACGCGCGGGCTGCTGATTGATAAGCAGGGGAACTTTGGTTCGATTGACCCGGACCCACCTGCTGCGATGCGTTATACGGAAGCGAGGCTCCACAGGCATGCTGTTGAGATGCTTGAGGACTTGAAGCTGGATACGGTTGATTGGCAGCCGAACTTTGATGAGAACTGCGATGAGCCGAAGGTTCTGCCTGCGAAGTTCCCGAACTTGCTGGTGAATGGTTCGACGGGTATTGCGGTTGGTATGGCGAGCAGTATGCCGCCTCATAATTTGGGTGAGATTTGCGACGGGATTATTGCATATGTTGATAATCACGACATTACGCTGACGGAATTGATGCAGATCATACCGGGGCCGGACTTCCCAACGGGCGGCATTATTTGTGGTCGTGGCGGGATTGGCCAAGCATATGCGACGGGTAGGGGTAAGGTGACGGTTCGTGCGAAGATCCATCACGAAGAAAAGAAGAACGGCAGAGACGTTCTGGTCGTGACAGAGATCCCGTATCAGACATCGAAGAACAATGGTATTGTCGACAAGATCGTTCAGCTTAGGAAGAATGACAAGCTGACGGATATTTCGAATATTGTTGATGAATCGTCGAACCGCGGCGGGATGCGTGTGGTGATCGACTTGAAGCGTGGCGCTGATCCGACAACTGTTGAGAATCAGTTGTATCAGATGACGCCGCTGCAGAGCACGTTCAGTATTATCAATATTGCGTTGGTGAAGGGGCAGCCACAAACACTTGGGCTGAAGAGCTTGATCAGTTTGTATGTGGATCACCGAATTGAAGTGATTCGCAGAAGAACGGCTTACCGCTTGCGTGTGGCACAGCAGGAAGCACACCGCATTGAAGGTTTGATTTATGCGGTTTGTGATATTGATGAAGTGATTAAGCTGATCAGATCGAGTCGTACGAGAGACGAGGCGATTGAGAAGCTGATGCAACGCGGGTTTAAGATTCCTGCGGATCATCCGGCTGCACCGACGATTCCGGATCGTTTCTTGGCGCAGAGTGCTGAGAATGATGTGA
>JAKSBO010000777.1 GCA_022361095.1 Desulfobacterales bacterium
GGATATCCTGGTGATGACCTCGGGGAACCGGTCCGGCGAACCCTTGTCCATTGACAATAACGACGCACTGGACGCCTTTTCCCATATTGCCGACTATTTTCTGCTCCACAACCGGGATATCTATTTCAGGGCCGATGATTCCATTGCCAGAATCCAGCAGGGAAATGCTCGATTTTTGCGCAGGTCCAGGGGATATGCACCCCTGCCTGTGGATATCACCCCGCCGGCAGGAGACAAAATTGCCGATATTCTTGGTTGTGGTGCGGGAATGAAATCCGCCATCTGTCTGACCAGGGACCGGTATGCCTTTTTAAGTCCCCACATTGGGGATCTTGAATCAATGCAGGTTCAAAATTTTTACAAAGAGACCTTTAAGCATATGCAAAAAATCCTGGATATCCGGCCGGTATGTGTGGCCCATGACCTGCATCCTGGATATTTTTCCACACAATTCGCCAAAAAACTCGGGGAACAGGGCCTTCCGCTGATCGGGGTCCAGCACCACCATGCCCATGCCCTTTCCTGCATGGCGGAAAATCACCTGGACGGAGAGGTGATTGCCCTGACCCTGGACGGCACGGGTTTAGGTACGGACGGGCATATCTGGGGCGGCGAAGTCCTGGCCTGTACGTATGAAGGATTTGAACGCAAGGCCCGTCTGAATTACCTGCCCATGCCGGGAGGAGATGCAGCGGTGACCGCACCCTGGCGCATGGCGGTGGCTTTATTATATAAGGTATACGGACCAGGGATAATGGATCTGGATATTCCCTTTATCCACGCTTTGAACAAATCCAAGCTGACATTTTTAATTCAGATGATGGACCGGCAGATAAACTGCCCGTTGACGTCCAGCACAGGCCGCCTGTTTGATGCAGTCTCCGCCCTTTTGATGATCTGCCATGAAATCTCTTATGACAGCCAGGCCGCCATTGCCCTGGAGGCCGCTGCTGATTTTGAAGAGGCGGCAAACACCGCCTACCCTTTTGAAATATCAGCAGGTGATGACGGCTGCAGAATTATGAACACCGCACCCGGAGTACGCCAGATGGTTAAGGATATCCAAACAGGGGTACCCCAAAGCAGGATTGCAGCCCGGTTTCACCGGACCTTGGCCGGGATGATGGTGGATGCCGCCGCACAGGTAAGTCAGGAAACCGGCCTTGGCCGGATTGTCCTGTCCGGCGGGGTATTTAATAATGATGCGATTTTTTCCCAGATAACCCGTTTGCTTGAAACAAAAGGCTTAAATGTATATACCCACAGCATTGTTCCCTGCGGGGATGGCGGTATTGCCCTGGGCCAGGCCATGGCGGCTGCAGCGCTGGAACATGCAATGTAAAATATAAAGGTAATCCATGAATTTAACATATAGTCAGGATTTCAAAGATCCTGAAATATCCAAGGCATTGGTGGCCCGGATTCGGGAAAAAAGCACCCGACCCTTACGGTTAATGGAAGTGTGCGGCACCCATACCATGGCCATTTTTCGTTACGGCATCCGGTCTGTGCTGCCCGAGACCATTACGCTTTTATCAGGACCGGGATGCCCTGTCTGCGTTACCGCCCAAAAGGACATTGATGCCTATGTAATGCTGGCACGCAGGCCGGATGTGATTCTGACCACCTTTGGCGACCTGATGAAGGTGCCGGGGTCCGGGGCCAGTCTTTCTGCGGAAAAAGCCAACGGGGCGGATGTCCGCATGGTCTATTCCATTTTTGATGCCCTGGCCGTTGCAAAAGAAAACCCGGACAAAGAGGTTGTGTTTTGTGCCGTGGGCTTTGAAACCACCATCCCGACCATTGCTGGGGCAGTGCTCACTGCCAAATCCCAGGGCTTGGACAATTTCAGCATTTACAGCGCAAACAAACTGACCCCGCCGGCATTGGCCGCACTCATGGAAACCGGCGGTGTCCAAATAGACGGGTTTATCCTGCCCGGGCATGTATCGGTCATCACGGGGCTTGGTGCATTTGCCCCCACCTTTGCAAAGTACCGGATACCGTCGGCGGTTACAGGGTTTGAACCGGTGGATATCCTTAAAGCCGTGCTTAAACTGGTGGAACAGAATGAATCCAACGCGCCGGAACTGATTAATGCCTATCCCCGGGCCGTGGCTGATGCCGGTAACCCCAAGGCCCGGGCAATCATGGATCAGGTGTTTGAAAAAACAGATGCCCTCTGGCGCGGAATTGGCAAAATTCCGGATTCAGGCATGGTGCCCAGGGAATCGTTTCATAAATTTGATGCGGCCCGAAAATTTAAGATCTCGGTCCCGGATACCCGGGAGCCGGCCGGATGCGACTGCGGCCGGATTTTAATGGGACTGAAGCGGCCCGACCAATGCCGGCTCTATAAAAAAACCTGCACCCCCATGCATCCGGTAGGCCCCTGCATGGTCTCCAGCGAAGGGGCTTGTGCCGCCTTTTATAAATACAGCCGATAAAATACAAGGAAAGTACAATGAATGATAATGATACAATTCTCCTGGATCACGGGGCCGGTGGCAAGGTGTCACATGCCATGTTTTCGGAATTGATTTTGCCTTTGTTCGACAACGGATTATTGGCAAAACAGGACGACGGGGCTGTTTTTGATATACCCGCAGGCCGGATGGCCTTCTCAACGGATTCCTATACCGTGGATCCCATTTTTTTCCCTGGCGGAGATATCGGCGAGCTTGCCGTGAACGGGACGGTTAACGATGTGGCCATGTGCGGGGCGACCCCCTTGTATCTATCAGTGGGACTGATCATTGAAGAAGGTATGAAACGTTCTGATCTTAAACGCATTCTTCAATCCATGGCCGATGCCGCCACCAAGGCCGGCGTCCGGATCATTACCGGTGATACCAAGGTCGTGCCCCGGGGAAAGGTTGACAAAATATTCATTAACACCTCCGGAATCGGGATACTTCCGGCCGGCATCAACGTATCCGGAGACAAAGCCCTGCCAGGCGATAAAGTCATTGTTTCAGGAACCATTGCCGATCATGGGGTCACCATATTAA
>JAKSBO010000262.1 GCA_022361095.1 Desulfobacterales bacterium
CCCTGACACTGGAAAGTTTCACCACGGTCTACCAGGAACTGCTGGATGCCTATTTCGGCAATGAGATGGAAAAAGAGCCCATGCTCTCCCTGGAATGCCTGCGCATCCCCCATTTTTATTCGTCCTTTTACGTTTATAAATATGCCACGGGCCTGGCGGCAGCCTTGGCCATTACCCAGCGGATAATAGACAAGGGCCAGCCTGCGGTGGATGATTACCTTAATTTTCTCAACTTAGGCGGGTCTATGTTCCCCATTGACGAACTCAGGGTGGCGGGTGTGGACATGGCATCCAATACCCCGGTACAGGCTGCGGCATCCCATTTTGAATCACGGACCAGAGAACTGGAAACCCTGTGGCAGTCCATTTAGAGCACCCCATAGCCCCCATTGGGGTGATCCATACCTGTTTCAAAGAAAAATTCGGCATCCCCCGGCAGCCCAACCTTGCGGACAAGGCACCGGGAATGCTGGAATTCTTTCCTGAATTTGCAAGGCCGGAGGCCGTCAGAGGGCTTGAACAATTTTCCCATATCTGGCTGATTTTTATTTTCCACAAGGCGCTGAAAAAGGATGGAAAATGGTCTGCCATGGTTCGTCCGCCCCGCCTTGGGGGGAACAAAAAGGTGGGCGTATTTGCCTCACGCTCCCCTTTCCGGCCCAACCCTGTCGGTATGTCCTGTGTCCGGCTTGAAGAGATTGACTTCACGGCCAAAGGCCCGGTCCTTCACCTGACCGGTGTGGATATTTTAGATCAGACACCTGTGCTGGACATCAAACCCTATCTACCCTATTCAGACCGGCTGGACACTGCCCAAGACGGCTTTGCGCCGGCACCGGAGAACCGGATGTGCCGGATCAGTTTCTCCAAGACGGCAGCAGCCCAGATCCGGAAAAGGGAAAAGCAGATTCCCGATCTGCCGGCCATCATTACCCAGGTGCTTGAAAATGATCCCCGGCCCGCATACAGCAATGCCCGTTTTTCCCGTATAAAAGAAGACGCACGGAAGGCAGGGCGGGATAAAGACCGGGTATACGGCATTCGGCTGTTTGATTTTGATCTGAAATGGCAGGCCCAAGGAAATAAAATCCAGGTACTCTGCCTGGATCCGGCACCGGACTAGCGGCCATGACCTGACGGACACAACAAACAATGAAAAGTCTTTTAACCGCGGAAATCACGGAATTCTATCTTCGGGCTCTTCTGTGATCTCCGTGGTTAAACTGTTTCAAATAAAAAAAAGGCCTTTAAAAAA